>JAJCXS010000136.1 GCA_029263335.1 Acidobacteriota bacterium
GGTGACTCGCGTCCAGATCGAGCTGTTTGGCTCGCTGGCGTTCACCGGCAGCGGACACGGCACCGACCGCGCTCTTCTCCTCGGTCTACAGAACGAGCGCCCCGAGACGACCGATATCGACACGGTGGCTACCCGTGTGGAAGCCGTCCGCGAGCACTCGCGTCTACAACTCGCCGGCACTCACCTCATCTCATGGGACGAGCCACGCGATCTGATCTTCCATCGCAAGAAAGCCCTCCCCTACCACTCCAACGGCATGCGTTTCACGGCCTTTGACGCCGCCGGCGACACCCTTGATACGCGTATCTTCTACTCCGTCGGTGGAGGATTCGTCGTCAACGAGGAGTCTGCTGGCAACGATGTGATCGTCGAGGATTCCACCGCCCTTCCCTACGGCTTCCGGTCCGCTGCGGAGCTCCTCGAACGCTGCGCCGAGATCGATGGCGGCATCAGCGACGTGATGCTCGCCAACGAGCGGGCGTGGCTCGACGAGCAGGCAATCCGGGATCGGCTGCTGCAGATCTGGGCCACCATGGATGCCTGCGTCGAGCGCGGCTGCGACACCCGCGGCACGCTACCGGGCGGCCTCGAGGTGCGCCGACGTGCCGCCGACTGGTGTGACCGCCTGCGCAGCCGAGACGACGACGATCCGCTGTCGGTTCTCGACTGGGTGAGCGTGTGGGCGGTGGCGGTCAACGAGGAGAACGCCAGCGGCGGTCGCGTCGTGACGGCGCCGACCAACGGCGCCGCGGGCATCATCCCCGCGGTCCTCAAGTACTACCTGCGGTTCGTGCCCAGGGCCGACAACGAGGGCATCGTTCGGTTCCTGCTAGCCGCTGGCGCGATCGGCGCTCTGTACAAGGAAAACGCCTCGATCTCGGGTGCCGAGGTAGGTTGTCAGGGCGAGGTCGGGTCAGCCTGTTCGATGGCGGCCGCCGGGCTCGCCGAGGTGATGGGAGGGACGCCGGAACAGGTGGAGAACGCGGCCGAGATCGGCATGGAACACAATCTCGGTCTCACCTGCGACCCGGTTGGCGGTCTCGTTCAGGTGCCCTGTATCGAACGCAATGCCATGGGTTCCGTGAAGGCCATCAACGCGTCGCGCATCGCGCTGCGCGACGACGGTACGCACTTCGTCTCTCTCGACAAGGTCATCAAGACCATGCGTGACACCGGCCGTGACATGAAGACGAAGTACAAGGAGACCGCGCGCGGCGGCCTTGCCGTGAACGTCCTGGAGGTGCCGGTCAACGTGATCGAGTGCTAACGAGACTCGGTGCGTTGGCCGTGGTCAGCGGTCGTCGTCGGATTCGAGATCTCCCCAGGCGGTGAGCGCGGCGCGGGCAATCTCCTCGCCAGCCTCCTGGGCGAAGTGCCCCGCATCCTCGAGAACCAGCGGTGGCGGACAGCCGCGAATATGACTGACCACGGTCTCCATCGCGGGGACTCCCAGCACCGGGTCCTGGGCTCCAACAGCGGCGAATGACTCGCCCGACCACTCGTTGCGGAGCCACTCACGCGCCTGTCGTGACACCTCAGCGCCGTCGGCGTCGGGCCGGTCCGGCACCATGTCGGGGAACCGCCGCACGCCAGCGCGGTAGCTCGCGTCGGGGAAGGGCGCCTCGTAGGCCTCCAGGTCGCTCGTCGTCAGCGTCGGACAGGCTCGCTGCATGAGCTGACCGATGCTGAAGTCGGGCTGTTCGCGCACGAACTGTCTCCAGGCGAAGAAACCCGGCGGCAACTCGTCGTCGCCGGTACCCAGCAAGGTGTTCATGACCAGAATGCGATCGAAGCGCTCCGGCATCTGCATGGGCAGAGTGAGGCCCAGAATGCCGCCCCAATCCTGGCAGACCAGCGTGATCCCCTTCAGATCGCGCTGTTCGATCAGTGCGACCAGTGACTCCCGATGGAAGCTCCAGTCGTACACCCCGTCGTCAACGGGCTTGTCGGAACGGCCGAACCCGAACATGTCCGGGATCACTACGCGTGCCTTGGTCTCCAGAAACACCGGCAGCATCTTGCGGTACAGAAAGCCCCACGTCGGCTCGCCGTGCAGGCACAGGTACACCTGTCCGGCACGCGCCGGCCCCTCGTCGACGAGGTGCATGCGCAGCCCTTCGTAGCCCGGCAGATTCTCGGTGTAGTTGGGCGCCCAGTCGTAGTCTGAAGCCGCGATGAATCGTTCTTCCGGAGTCCGCAGTGCGTTGCTCACCGGCCTACTGCAGGTAGCCGAGGGCGCGCAGGCGGCGCTCCTCTTCCGCTGTCAGATGGATCTCGCCGTCGGTGCGAACGACCGCCGCCAGCTCGGCGAAGCGGCCGGTCCAATCGAGCAAAGCGTCGCTCATGCGCGACACCACGTCGGGGTTGTCACGCGCGATGTTCACGGTTCCCCACTTGTCCGTCGTGAGATCGAACAGCTCGCCGTCGGTCGTGTACTTGAAACCGGCGTGGATCAACGCTCGCTCGGTCTGTCGTTCGACGATGACCTGCCGCGGCGTGCGCTCGGTGCCGTCCCAGACCCCGGACAGTCCCTCACCCATGAAGTACTGCGGATATCCCACTCCGACCAGGTCGAGGATCGTCGGTGCGACATCGACAAGCCGCACCGCGGCGTCGATCGTCTGCCCCTGCGGCACGCCCGGCCCGGCGACGATCAACGGCACGCGCAGCAATTCCTCGTGCAACGCATAGGTATGGCGTCCCCACTTGCCGTGCTCGCCAAACTCCTCGCCGTGATCCGAAAGGAAGACGATGATGGTGTTGTCGAGCTCGCCCATTGCCTCGAGCTTGGCGAACAGCCGACTGTAGATGTCATCGAGCCGGCGCAGCTCCGCGTCGTACATGTCGAGGATGAACTGCAGGTCACGCTCGGTGACCTCGAGCGAGCCATCGTTGATGCTGTCCACGAGCGCTCGCGTGACGTTCGGTCGCAGCGGTCCCTCGTAGTCGTCCGCCCACATGTCAACGTAGTCCGCCTCCGGGGCATAGGGCAGGTGGACATCGTACGAATGGAGGAAGACGAACCACGGTGCCGTGCGCTCGCCGACCCAGTCGGTGACCATGTCGAGATCGCCGAGGCCCTTGCCGCTCTGCAGGGCGCTGTCGATGTAGTACCAGGTGTCGAACCCGGGCTCGAAGGTCTTGCCGTTGAGCTGAGTGAAGGCTCCCGTCTGGTAGCCCGCACCGCGCAGAGCCTCGGGCAGCGTCACGAGCTTCTCGTCGGGCTCCTGACCGTGCTGGAAAACGCCGTGGACCGACGGATACAGCGACGTCAGGATCGACGTGTGCGAAGGCGCCGTATTGGGAGCGTGTGAGTAGGCGTTGGTGAAGTTCACGCCGCGCGCCGCGAGAGCATCGATGGTGGGCGACGTCGTCCGGTGATAGCCGTTGGCGCCAACGTGGTCCGCGCGCAGGGTGTCGGCGGAGATCAGGATTACGTTCGGGCGTGGGCCTTCCGGAGCGCCACCGCAGGCGAGACTCGTGGCCGCACTCAACACTAGACCGAGGAGCACGATGCGCCGCATGTTCAAGGTCGTTACTCGTAGTCTGGGCACAGCAATCGCCTGTGGCCGTGGTTTTGGAGAGGTCTCCCGATTCTACAGGGACGCACCGCGGGCGGCGAGCGTTCCTGTGAGCGCCGCAGGCCGATAGGCGGCGGGGACGGGTTGCTCCACCCACGAATCGGTGGTTCCCTCGTGGCGGCCGGCGAATGTCGGCACGGGAAGCGGGTGAGATTCCCGCGCTGCCGCGCAACTGTGATCGGGGACGAAAGCCACCCGAAGCCGCGGACCCGGTTCGGTGGCAGGTGTCATCGCGCCGACCACGGCCCGAACGCCACTGGGACTTGTTCCCGGGAAGGTGGTGGCGAGTAGGAAGATCCGTCAGTCAGGAGACCGCCACAACTCTATGTTGTCCCTCGCAAGGAGGGTTTGTCATGCGGCTACCTGTCCGCACTGTCTCCGCCGTGGCGTTGAGCCTCTTCCTCTCCCAGGCACCCGCGAGTTTCGCGTACGCCTCCCCGTCCTCCGCTCAGGACCCTGAGACCGAGCAGGAGCAGCCGTTGCGCCTGCTCGAAAAGGTCGTCGTGACAGCCGACCGCCAGGAAGTTCCTGGCAGCGAACTCGGATCGAGCGTCACGGTGATCACCGCCGACGAGCTAAGGGTCACGGGGGTTCACTGGCTCAGCGATGCCTTGGCCTCGGTGCCCGGAGTTGTTGTCGCCCGCACCGGCGGTCCCGGCGCCGTCACCAGCGTCTTCTTGCGCGGCACGAATTCGAACCACACTCTGGTGCTTGTGGACGGCATGAAGGCCAATTCGCCGAGCACCGGCGCCTATGACTTCAGCCAGGTCCCGGCTTCCTCGATCGAACGTGTCGAGATCGTGCGCGGCCCGCAGAGCGTTCTTTACGGTTCCGAGGCGATCGGCGGTGTCATCAACATCATCACCCGCAGGGGAGCCAAAGCACCGCGGGCCTCTGCGGTGCTCGATGGCGGTTCCTACGGGAGCCTTCGCGCCGCTGCCAACGTGCAGGGCAGCACAAACACCGTCGATTACGCGGCAAGCTTCGAGCACTTCGGTAACGACGGCTTCTCGGCAGCCGCCGCGCACAACGGCAACACCGAGGCGGACGGTTTCAGCAACACCTCGCTCACCGGCAGGATGACCGTCGGCCGTGGCGAGGGTCTCGGTGCCGAGGCCCGACTGGTCTACTTTGACGGCGAGACCCGCATCGACGGCTACGACTTCAGTGCCGGGCCCATCGACGACCCAGCGCAGCTGCAGAACTCCCGGCAAGTGCTGGGCGGCGGAGCCCTGACGTATCGGCGTGGCATCTACTCCGGCCGTCTCACGGCCAGCGTGGCCAACCACAAACTCGGCACGATCGATCCCGACGGCTTCTTCACCGCCTTCGACCTGGACACGGACACCACCGAGTTCGGACTGCAGAGCGATCTGCGTTTCAACTCCGGCAACACCACCGTGGTCGGCATCGAACATCGGCGAGAATCGGCCGAGACGATTTCGACCTCCGGCCTGAGTGCGAGCGGCTTTGACGAGTCCGTTGACACCACCGGCGTCTACGCGCTGCACCGCTTCAGTCACAAGAACCTGCATCTCACCGCGGGTCTGCGGCACTCGGACCACTCGCGCTTCGGCGACAAGACGACCTATAGAGTGACCGCGGCCTGGGCCGCCCCATCGGGACTCCGAGCGCATGGGTCAGTGGGCACGGCGTTCCGCGCGCCAAGCCTGAACGACCTGTATTTTCCCGGTTTCAGCAATCCGAATCTCGAAGCCGAGGAGTCGACAGGTTGGGACGCGGGCCTGGGTGGCACCTTCCTCGACGGCCGTGTCGGCATCGACGCCACATGGTTTCGTAATGATGTGAGCAATCTCATCCAGTTCGTCTTCCCCGACGGGATCGTCAACGTCGGCGAGGCGCGGACGCAGGGTGTCGAGATCGCGGCCAACTGGTTGCTCCAGGAGCGTGTCCGCCTGGACGCCTCCTACACGTACACCGACGCCAAGGATGTGCGCACCGACCTCGCCCTGCTGCGCCGTCCCGAGCACCAGGCATGGGCAGGTATCCGCTATCAGCCTACCCAGGCGCTCAACCTGTTTGCCGAGGTTCGTCACAAGGGACGCCGCACTGACTTCGGTACCGCCGGAACGGTCGAGTTGCCGCCCCACACCGTCTTCCACCTTGCCGGCCAGGTCCGGCTGAGCGCCGGATTGGAGCTGATCGGCAGACTCGAGAACCTGACCGATCGCCAGTACCAGGACGTCTGGGGATACGGCACGGCGGGCCGCAGCGGGTATGCAGGCCTGCGTTACGACCCGTTCTAACGATCCAGCGCGGTCAGCAACACGACCAAGGCCTCGTTGCCGCCGTTGGCGCGCGATGTGCCCACCACCACGGTCTCGCCAACGTGGATCCCGAACTGTGAGTTGAGGACGCGCTTGGGATCAGCCAGATGAGCGCGTGGAACCGTGTCGCCCTCGCCTTCGGGGGTCTCCCAGAAGACCTGACTGTGAACCAATTCGAACTCCTCGATCAGCAGGGCACCGTCCTGGCGCGGATCGCCTGCGAACATCAACTGGACACTGAAGGAACCCGCCTCGCCAAGGGTCGTGCTGCCAAAGCCGGAGGTCCGCAGCCAACCGGAATCGATCATCTCGAAACCCGTATACGCGAGCATGTCGCGTAGGTCTTCCAGCGCTGGCCTCGCGTCCGCTGGCACGTCGGGCATGTTGCCGCTCTGGTCTGCTCTCAGCAGGATGACGCGGAACTCCTGAGTCGCCGGCGGCACGTCGCGCTCCAGCAAGAGCATCTCGTATTCCGCGTGCACCCTGGGCACCGCGCGCAGCATGACTCCTTGATCGCCCATCGACGAGACCTCACAGCCGCTTTGACCGCAAAGCTGGTACGCCAGGGCAACCGCGTTGTCAGGGTGCAGGAAGCGCGGGTTGTAGACACGCAGGACCTGTTCCTGCGCCGTGACGACACCGCCTTCCTGCGCATCAACGGTCGGAACGTAGCTGAGCGTCATCGCCAGCAGCATCAGCAGACTGAGCAGGGTGCGCGCACCGGCGCGCGATCGATTGGTGGTTACCATGGGTCATTCGCTCCTTGTTGGCGGGGCGCGGTCGGCGCTTCCGTACGAATCGTGTTGGGCTCAAAATCGGGATCGAGTGTCCAGACGATGCGCGTCCCGCGTCGCGCTGTGAACTGGATACGACGCGCCTCGCTGCGAGGCGGCTCACGGTCGGCGTCGGCGACCACCGGTGGTACCGCCAGACTCACCTCGGTAGCTACCGGTAGCCTGGGTGCCCGACGCACAGATGGCGGGGCCACGCGTGCTGTCTCACGCGCGCGTGGCAACTCTGCGGTCGTGAGTGGACCTGAACGCGCCTCGGGCTCGGCCGGTTCGCCTGCAGTTGTCGGCGCCTGCTCTCGTGGAACCGCCGGGCCTGATGCCGCCCAGGTCCCCAACCCAATGACCGCAGCCAGCGCCGCAGCTGCTGCTGCGGCTAGCCATGTGCGGCGCTCGAACCGGCCGCTACCGGCGGCGCGCAAGCGAGTCCGGATACGTCGCGCATGGGCTGCCGGCATGTCCTCGCCCTGGTAGGGATCACCCGCCCGCAGTCGGGCCTGCAATGAGTTCCGGTCAAGATCGTTCATCTGCTTCGCTCCTCTCCGCACAGCAGGCTTCGTAGTTGTTGACGGCCCTGGCTGAGATGCCATCGCACGGTCACCGGGCGCATGCCGAGCAGGTTCGCAATATCGGCCGTGTCGCGGTCCTCGAGTTCACGTAGCACGACCACTGCCCGTCGTCGGGCCGGCAGCTGGGCGAGCGCGGACCGCACGGCATCGCGTGCCGAAACGGCATCCTCCGGCGAACGTGTCGTGTTCACCAGGCGGAGTTCGGCTCGACGCTGGCCCCGATACCTACGCCGCCGGTACCGGTCGCGACACAGGTTCACGAGAACACGGACCAGCCAGCGTTCCGCGGCGTCGCCGGCAGGAATCGAGCGTCGTGCTCCCGCGGCCCGCAGAAAAGTCTCCTGCACCAGATCGGAAGCGTCGTCCCCCGCGACGGCCATACGCACGGCGAGCGCGTAGAGACGGCCATGATGTGCCTCGAACAGTGCCTCCAGCCTGTCGGCTCGGCCTGATTCGGTCTCCATGCGCGCCGTCGCCCCGGTTTGGCTTATCGCCGCAGGTTGGATTGTGACTGTTGTCTCCACACCCCTACATACGCACGAGCTGCCCAGAACGTTGGGGCCAAGCCCGCGGCACCTCCGCGATCGCTCTCAGGCGCTGGCCTCTCCGAGGATGTCGGCGAGGATTCGTCTGTCGATATTGCCACCCGAAATCACACATACGACCCGGCGGGCAGGCTTACCGTCGCTGGTCGTTACGCGACCGGCGAGGGCCGGCGCGACGGCCGCCGCGCCGGCGCCTTCGGCCACCACGGCATTGCGGGCGGCCAGTTGCCGGATCGCTTGGCGAATCTCTTCAACGCTGCTAACAAGCGCACCGTCGAGAACACGCGAAGCGAAGTCCCACATCTCGGCGAACAGCACGGGACCGCCGATTCCATCGACAAAGGTCCGTTGGTGATCGATGGCGACCGGTTCACCCGCAGCGAAGGCCGCGGCCAACGGCGCAGCGGTGTCCACTTCGGCAGCATGGACCGCGGTGCCCGGCGCGAGTTGTCGCAGCAGCGCAGCGATCCCGCACGAGAGCCCCCCGCCTCCGTAAGGGACGACAGCGGCATCGAACTCGGGGCCGTCGTCGATGATCTCCCGGCCGATCGTGGCGTTACCCGCCATCACGGCGGGGTCCGAGAAGGCGTGGATGAAATGCCCCTTCATACCGGGGTACTCGCGGGTCTCGTAGATGCGAAACCAGTCGCGAAAGGACGCCTCGACAATGTCGGCGCCGAACCTTCGAATCGCACGGAGCTTGGCATCGGGTGCGCCTTCCGGAACGACCACCGTGCACGGCACGCCCAGCTCGCGCGCACAGTACGCCACCCCCTGGGCCATGTTGCCGGCGCTAGCCGACCACACTCCCCGCTCGAGCCCTTCCGCGCCGATCGCGAGCATGGCGTTGGCCGCACCACGGATCTTGAACGAGCGAATCGGCTGGAGGTTCTCCAGCTTGAGCCAGATGTCGACGGGCCCGTCGTGCTCCAAGCGTACGAGAGGGGTTCGTACGGCAAGCGGGGCGATCCGCTCGGCCGCGGCGCCCACCGCGGCGGGGCTGAACTGATCCAGTTCGTAGCGCAAGCGCCTCGCCTCCTCAGACCGTGACGATTCCCAGCGGCTCGTACTGCTGCCAGCGTCCACGGGTGAAGTCGGGGAACCGTACGGGCGCGCTACCCATGGCGACCGAGCGTTCGGAAAGCTCCGACACCGCGCTCAGCGACACGGCGTCGTAGACATCTACATCGTAGGGGATACCTTCCCGTAGGCAGTGGATCAGACGCCAGTCCTCGATGAAGTCCATGCCACCGTGGCCCGCGCCCGCCGAATCTTCGCGCAACTGCCGCCACAGCGGATGTTCGAATTCCTCGTAGTAGGTCTCGGCCTCCTCCCACCCGTGCCCCGGGCTACGACCCTCGATATGCACCCGATCCGGATAACCCTGGAAGATCCCCCTGGTGCCCTGCAACATGTTGATGCGACTGTAGGGTCGCGGCAGGTTGGTGTCGTGAACCACCTTGATGGTCTTGCCATTGACGGTCTTGATCAGACTCGTATTCACGTCGCCAAGGGCAAATGTCTCGTCACGTTTCGGATCGCCCTCCGGGTACTGCTCCTGCGCGTACTCCTGCAGCCCACGCGACGGCGAACTCATCGAGACCAGGTAGTCGTAGCGGTCGCCTCGGTTGATGTTCATGCATTGCGCAACGGGTCCGAGACCATGCGTCGGGTAGAGATTGCCGTCGCGCAACATGGCGTGCGCCCGCCGCCACATGCCTTCGCCCTCATCGGCAAACTTGATGCCGCGCAGGTCGTGCAGGTAGCCGCATTCGGCGTGCACCAACTCGCCGAGCAGGCCCTGGCGCACGATGTTGAGGACCATCATTTCGACACGCCCGTAGCAGACGTTCTCCATCATCACGCAGTGCCGCGCGTGCTTCTCGGCCGCTTCGACCAACTGCCAGCACTCCTCCAGCGTTACCGCGATCGGCACCTCGGACACGACGTGTTTGCCGTTCTCCATCGCCGCCAGGCAGACCGGCACATGCCAGCGCCACGGCGTTGCCGTGTACACGAGGTCGAGGTCCTCCGTCTCGCACAGTCGCTCGAAGTCCGTTTCGCCATGGGTGTACAGGGTTGGCCGCGCACTACCGGCTTCCTCGACCATCCCCGCCGCGCGCTCGGCGTTGTCCGCGTCGATGTCGCAGATGGCCGTGACGCGGCAGCCTTCGATACGGGTCAGATTGCGCACATGCGCGGTTCCCATACCCCCCGTGCCGACGAACCCAATGCGCACCTCGTCGATGGGTGGGGCCGCGAAACGCCTGGCGGGAGCCGGGCCGAGCTCCAAGCCACGATCCAGTACCTCGACGCCAGCCCAGGTCGGGATCTGGCCCGGCTGCGTGGTGATCTGCGCGTTGGCAACCCTCGGGAAAGCGCCGGGAGCAACCATCGCCGCACCCATGCCCGCGAGGCCGAGTCGTACCGCGTCGCGCCGCGACACGGACATCGTCGTCTTCGATCCGGGAGTTGCTGTCGTGTCCGATTCGTTCTTCACTGCGCCTACCCACGTTTCTTCGTTGACGGGACCCGCGCAGCATAGCAACTCTCGAGGTCGAACCTAATGGAAGCCGTGAACGGCGACGACCGGCAACGAGTCTTCATCGGCGACGTGCAGGGTTGCGCGAGTGAACTCGAGGACCTGCTCGACGAACTGCGCTACGACCCGCAGCGCCACGCCCTGTATTTCTGTGGAGACCTCGTTAACCGCGGCCCGCGGTCGCTCGATGCGCTCCGCCTGGCGCGAGAGTGTGCTGCGGATTCCGTGCTGGGCAACCACGACCTGCATCTGATCGCCCGCGCTGCCGGGGTCCGAGGCGCGAAGGCGCTCGACACAATCGAGGAAATCCTCACCGCACCCGACGGCGATGACCTGATCTCGTGGCTGCGCGGGCGGCCCGCGGTCATCGAGTGGGCCGATCTCGTGCTCGTACACGCCGGCCTCCACCCAACCTGGACAGACCTAGCGGCCGTGGACCGACGCATTGCACGCGGTGTCGACTGGACCGGCGATCCGATGGAGAGCGCCGATCTGCGTTTCGCTACCACGGTCCGCTACTGCGGTCCGCAGGGCGACATCCCGCCGCGCGACGTCGAACGCCCGGCCCGGCGCGAAACACGACCTGGCCATCTGGGCAGCATCGCGCCGCCGTATGCGCCGTGGGACGCCTTCTGGCACGGCCCGCGCACGGTCGTCTTCGGCCACTGGGCCGAACGCGGCCTCGTCCGGCGAGATTGCGTTCGTGGCCTCGATAGCGGCTGCGTGTGGGGAGGGCGCCTGACAGCCTGGATCGCCGAGCAGGATCGCTTCGTCTCGGTTCCGGCCCGCGAGCGCTACCAGGCGATCGACTAGACGACCGCGTCGGCGTTATCGGGAGTTGATGAACAGCGCGGTCTGCTCTTCGCGGCGTTCGCCGCTGACCTGGTCGACGATCCGGGCCCAGAGGCGAGCATCGCCCGGCCGAATATGCCCGGGAATATCGACTTGCACCAACATGCGCGTGGCGGCCATCTCCTCGGTGCTCGAGGTGCCGAGGATCTTGAAGTCCTGTATCCGGTAGGAATCGCCGCTCGCGGCCTCCTCCAACTCCAGCACCAGACCGGCAAGGTGCTGGCCGCTCACCGGATGCCGCGGGATGTTGTAGACAATCACCAGAACCTCGACGCTGCCTCCCGCGATGGCGGTCGGCGCCGCCATCGGCGCGAACCTGCGCCCCTCGAACTCCAGCGGGTCAAAGCGCGCTTCGGGATCAGGTAGCGACGGCGTGGTGACGTCGTCGACGATCATCGGCCGCGCCACGATCATCCCCTCGCCGGCCTCGGCCGTGTATGCGTAGTAGGGCTGTGTGGTGGCACTCAGGCCCCCTACCTCGGCTTCACGAAGCAACAGCCGCAAGCGGCCTGCGCCGGCCGGCACGTCGACATAGTCGCTGTACCGAAACGCCTGATCTTGGAGCCTGCCGACCTGGCGCATTGCCGCCACATCGACCCGCACCTTGCGGCGGAATTCATCAACGATCGTGTCGTCCTCGCCCAGTGCGAATCCCGCGATTTCGAACTGAATCTCGTCCGTTCCACGCCGTGCCGCGATGCGATCAATCTCCAGGCCATTGATTTCCAGGACTAGCGCGGCGCGGGCCGTATGCTCGCCTCTCGCCGGGAATGTCGTCACCAAACTGTCAAACGCGATGTCGCGCCGATCGACATCGTCGGCCAGCACCTCGGCCAACTGCAACTGACGCTGCATTTCGTTCATCGCAACGAATTCCGGCGGCGGAGTGAGTCGCTCCGGCGCAGAGGTCACCTGCACGCCTGGTCGCTGAACACGCACCTCGATATCCACCGTGCCCGCGTCGGATCGACTCTTGCGATACGCGATCATGTAGAAGGAGGCCGTGGCCTCCTCGATGGCAGTCAGCGCTATGCCCAGGTCGTTGGAATTCCAGTACGCCTCGCCGCCCGTGCCGGTGGCCAGGTAGGTCAACGCCTGATGGCCGGCGCGCTCCGAGCGCAACCCGCTCGGGTCAATCGCGTGCACGACAGCATCGGCGCTGCGGAACATGTCCACGACCTGTTTCATCCCGTCGCGCACCTCGGCTGCGCCCCAGGACATCTCCGGGTCTGTGGAGGCGACGGCCGCCGGACTGGTGGCGCGAGCCTCCGCTTGCGCGGACAGCTCGTCGAGGTCAGCGCCCACGAGGGCGCGATCTTCGAATCCCGCCGAGAACATGACGAAGTGTTTGCGACCTTCGATCGCCTGCAGCATTTCACCGAACTGCACCAGCTGGTCGGTGTAGTTCGAGACCTGTGCCACGTACTCGCGGAACTCGAGGGCGGGCAGCACCTCGAGGGCGCCACCGCCTCCTCTGCCATTCTGCAACTCGGCGAGAGCCTCCTGAATGGACTCCTCCGCCTCAAAGCCACCGGCAATCAGGTCGCCGCCGCTGGCAAGACCGAGGCCCTGTATGGCGCGATCGACGGTCTCGTGGTTGCTGGTGAACGGGGTCAGCAAATTGATGCCATAACGGCTGGCGGTCGCCACGCCGACCAGATCGCTCTCGCGGATGTTCTTGGCTACGAAGTCGAGCGCCGCACGCCGCGACTCGATGATGCCGCGGCGCGTCGTAAAACTGAAATCAAAGAACAGCAAGAAGTGGCGCCGTGCTGCTACCGGCCGCTCCTCTTCCGCTGGTCGCGCTGCAGCCATCGCCATGGCGGCGACTCCGCGGCGGTCTTCGCCGCGCAGATCGATCTCATAAACCACCTGGGCCGGGCGCGGATCGCCGTCTACAACCACCACGAAGTCGTCGGCCGACAGGCCGCGCACGAAACGACCCGAAGCGTCGGCAACTCCGACCTGCAGCTGAACGAGCTCCACCGCGATGTCGAACTGCGACCGCTGCTGGGCCGCGTCCGCGCTGGTCACGCTCAGCAGCAACGCGGTTACGGTGAGCGCGGCAACAACACCGTGCGGTAGCGAACGAGCGTCGGCGGAGAATCGGTTCGTGGACGATGGTCCAAGCACTAAGCACCTCGAGACAGGGCGATCACAGAGACCGGCGCGGGGATCCCTTCATTCTACATAGTCCGCGCATGCTGGCGCTCGTCCAAAGCGGGCATCAGTCTCTTCGGTCACCGACGCTCCGCGAGCCGCCGATCGATTGAGATCCCACCCGCGCCCATGAGCATGACCGCCACCATGATCGCCAGAAACAACAGGGCGCGTTCCGGATCCCCGGCCGCCTGGAGAGTCTCAGCGCTAGGAGAGGCCAGGCCGACCCATGCTGCGAACACGAGCAACGACTTGTGCCGCAGGAAGGCCGCGGTCGCCATCGTGCAGGCGGCGAAGAACGCCGCCGTTCGTGTCATGAAACCCACGGCGACGAAGAGACCGCCCACGAACTCCGACAATCCGGCCGCCCAGGCAAACAACACGGGCGCCGGAAGGCCCAGTCTCTCCACTCCGCCAATGAAGCCTTCGGCACCGGTGGACAGGCCGTAGACCTTCCCCCACCCGTGCCCGAGCGCGAGCAGCAAGCCGGCCATCCGCAGCACCAGCAACGCGTAGTCAATTGTCGTCGTTCTTTCTCGCATGCTGGTCTGGAGGCTCCCGGGGGCAGTTTCTGGTGGGTCTTCTGGCCGCTAGCATAGCGATATGACCCAGGCGCGTCAGGCGGGCGATCGTGGTATTTTTCCGCCTGCTCAAGGAGTGCATTCGTGATCGACCCAGAACTACTCGAAATCCTCGCTTGCCCGGAAAACAAGACTGCGGTGCGTTTGGCCGAGCCGGAAGAGGTTGAAGCGCTGAACGCACGCATCCGCGCCGGCGGCGTCACCAACCGTGCCGGCGAGTCGGTCGAGGAGATCGACGGTGGACTGATCCGCGAAGACGGGCAGTTTCTCTACGCAATTCGCCACGACATTCCCATCATGCTGATCGACGAGGCGATTCCGCTCGAGTCGAACGTCCAGGAGTAGCCGAGTGCTGGCGACCGAGATCCAGAACATGCATCGCCTCGAGATTCGCGAGCAGCGGTTTCGTCTGCAGCAGCGCGCCAGCAAGCTGGAAGAGGGTCCGGAGAAGGACGAGATCGATGGCCAGATCACCGCGATCCAGCAGGCCTGCCCGCACGCGAGCGAGGAAGAGGGTGCGGCTGGATGGCGCTGCAGAGACTGCGACCTGAGCCGCGCTCCCGAGCCGGTCGAGGAAGACCCGCCGACCAAGGAAGAAGGCGCCGCCCCCACGGCGACCGCCTAACCGCGGGCCGGGCGGCGACCGGCAGCAAAAAGGGCCCGAAAGAGCACGCCGTTCCGTGTAGAATGAGTAGCCGCTGCGCGCCCGTGTCTGGCCCGCGCGGCTCCCGACTTTCAGATCAAGCTCGATTCGCGCCCGTGTAGCTCCGGGTCGCCAAGAAACTGACGAGGACATTATGGCCAAGGGTGGCAACCGCGTGCAGGTGAAGCTGCGCAGCACCGAAAGTCCGCACCGGTACTACACGGTGAAGAACAAGCGCAACACGCCGGACCGTATAGAGATCAAGAAGTACGATCCGGTCGTGCGTAAGCACGTTCTGTACAAGGAAGAAAAGTAGGCGCACACCTGCGCATATGAAGTTCACGAGCCCGCCTAGCGAGATCGTCTTCCCGCGTATCGAGGAGCAGGTCCTCGAACGCTGGAAGCAGCGCCGGGCCTTCGAACGATCGATTGAGCAGCGCTCGCCGGAGCGCTCGTTCTCTTTCTACGATGGCCC
>JAJCXS010000137.1 GCA_029263335.1 Acidobacteriota bacterium
GAAGGGCACTACTTCCTCGACGTCATGGTGGAGAACAATCTCACACGCCAGTTTGCCCGGGCGACGTTCGACATCAAGGTGCCCGACCTGCAGGGCGACCATGTCGATGCTGCCGCCCCGGTGCTTGCCCTCGAAACGACGCTGATCGGGCAGGAGTACGAGGAGTTTGCAGAGCAGTATCCGTTCCAGGTGGGCTCGCGGATGCTGATTCCTGCTGCTGGCGGTCCTTTTGCCGCCAATGGCTTTGCCCACTTGTACTGGCAGGTCTTCGTGCCCGAGGCTCGCCGCGAGCCGCTGGAGGTCGCCTACGTGATTACCGACGAGGCCGGCTCGACCCTGGTGGACCGTCGAGCGCGGTACTACCCGGCGGAGCGCGGACCTCACGGGCTGATCGAGGCGGTAACGGCGATCGACCTGGATGGCTTCACTCCCGGCGAGTACCGCGTGACGGCTACGATCGAAGGCCCCGAGGGTCTCGAGTACGAGATGCCTCTGCGGGTCGTGGAACCCGAGGCCTATGTTCGCCCGTTCGTGCATACCCTCCGTGAGCCCCCGGCCGCCGGCGTAGCAACCGCGCTGGCGCGGGCCCGCCAGATGCGCACCGTGGGCCAGACGGATCGCGCGATCGAAGTTCTCGATGGCGTGTTGTCGCGCGACTCGACGAGCGAGGCAGCGTTCGCGCTGCAGGTGGAGCTGCTTGAAGATGCCGGCCGCCTAACCGACCTCGCCGAGCTGGTCGCGCCGCGACTCGTCGCGGCTCCGAATGATCCCCAATTGTTGCTACAGATGGGCAGCCTCCAGGCCCAACTCGGTCAGCACTACGATGCGATTCGCTACTACGAGCGCGCGTTGTTGGCCGGCAGCCCGGAGACCACCGAGCTGCTCAACGCCCTCGCCTCCGAGTACTACGCCGAGAATGACGTTGAACGCGCTCGTGCGCTGCTCGAACGATCCCTCGGCCTCGATGGTGAACAGCCGCAGATTCTGCGTCTGCTCGAGCAAGTACTGGGAGTGTCGGAGTAGGGAGCGGAGCGGGCGACTAGCGCCCGGCGACGACGCCGATGCCTTCGCGCACCAGGAGCTGTCGACCGGCGACGACCGTGCCCAATGGCTCGACGGCACCGCCCGGCCAGTGAATCTCGACGATGGCCTCCGTCGAGGAGCCCAAGCCCAGGTGCACGACGGCCGGGCCTGAACTGCAGTACGACGAGCCTGCCCGGATCTCCCGCAGCAGCTGGGTTCCGTCTGCGGATACGGCGACGACGCGGCTGCCTGCGGCCGAGCGATTCACACCGCGACCGGCCAGATGCAGTTCGATCCAATTACCAGCCCCCGACTGATTGCTGTGGAACTCGACGATACCGCCGTTGTTGCTGACGATGACATCGAGACGTCCGTCGCGATCGAAGTCGGCGACGACGGATCCACGCGACACCGTTGGCACGGTCAGCCCGGCACGGTGCCCGACCTCAACAAAGCCAGGATTATCGTTGCGGTATACCTGATTGGGCTGCGCGTAGGCGATGTTGTCGCGAAACTCGGCGATGTTGTCGATGATGTGACCATTGGCCACGAACAGATCGAGATCGCCGTCGTTGTCGAAGTCGGCCCAGTTGGTGCCGAACCCGACCTGCAGCAGGCTCGGCTCACCGAGGCCACTGGCAAAAGTGACTTCTGCGAAGCCACCGTCGCCGAGGTTGCGATAGAGCGAGTTCGTTTCCAGGTCGAGGTTGGTCACGAACACGTCGAGGAGGCCATCGCCATCGTGGTCACCCCAGTCCGTGCCCATGCCTGCTTCGGCCTGGCCATCGGCGCTGAAGCCCACGCCCGCCAGTAGCCCGTCCTCGACGAAGTTGCCATCTCCGTCGTTGCGGTAGAGGAAGTTTCGCGTCGAGTCGTTGGCGACATAGGCGTCCGGGTCGCCGTCGTTGTCGTAGTCGCCGAAGACAACCCCCAGCCCCTTGCCGTCGAGCGTATCGGCGATGCCTGCCGGCCCTCCGATTTCGGCGAAGGTGCCGTCGCCCTCGTTGCGGTAGAGCACGTCGGGGGCGGCGTTGTACACGTCAGGGTGACAGTAGGCGCGCAGGTTGCGACGCGGATTGCCGCAGAACTTGTGGTTGTCCCAGGTGAAGTCGACGTAGTTGGTGACGTAGAGGTCGAGGTCGCCGTCGAGATCGATATCTGCCCAGGCCGCGGATGCTCCCCAATCCGCGTTGTCGACGCCGGCGATCGTTCCCAACTCACGCCAGGTGCCGTCACCATTGTTGCGGTACAGCTCGTTGGCCCCGAAGTTCGACACATAAATGTCGGGGAAGCCATCGTTGTCATAGTCGGCAATCGCTACGCCCATCGTCCAGGCGCGCGAGTCGGCGGCGCCGGCGACAGTTTCGAAGGTGCCGTCATCGCGACCGCGGTAGAGCTTGTTGGTCAGCCCGGGCGGGACGTCCGCCCCGGGCGTGGCCGCTCCCTGCGCGAAGTAGACATCGAGCCAGCCATCCACATCGAGGTCGGCGGTGGCTAGACCGGAGCCCATGGTCTCGACCATGTAGCGTTCGCTACCGGCGCCGGTGTGGTGACGAAACGTGAGCTTGGCCTCGGCTGCGCGATCCTCGAACCGCAGCCCTTCCTGCGCGCGGGCTGGTGGTGCGACGACAGGGGAGAAGAGCGCCAGGAATGCAAGAGTCGGGGCGACAACGCCGCGGCAGCTAGGTTTCACTGGTTACTGCCGCCAGGCGCCCGTAGGGCGCGGGTCATGGGCGCGTTTCCCTGTATCACGAGCAACAGTTGGTCGGCTGCCACGGACTCGACCGTCTGCAGTTCGCCGTCTGGCCAGCGGATCTCGACGCGCGCCGCTTCGCTGGCCGCTAGTCCGAAGTAGAGGTCGGCGGCCCCCTGCGACAGATAGGAGGATCCGCTGCGAACAACTCGTACCTGCGCGAACCCGGCCGCGCCGTCCGCAGCCGGGTCGCCACCGAGAGGAGTCACGGTCACGTGCGCGTCCAGGGCATCGCGGTTTGCAGTGCGGCCGCGCAAGCGAACGACAAGTCGGTGCCCGGGGGCGACGGCACGGTTGGCGAGCAGCCGAGCCGAACCTCCTGAGTTCGTTACAGCGAGGTCGGGAAGACCGTCGCCGTCGAGGTCGCCGCGCGCCATGCCGCGGCTCACTTCGATCGATGCGAATCCCGATCCAGCGGTCGCGGAGGTTTCGGTGAACAGGTCGGCATCGGGCCGCCAGCCGGCCGTCGAGGTTGGCGACCCCGCGGTGGCCAGTGCGCGCCGCATTTCCGTGAGGTGATTGTCGAACAGGTGGTTGCCCTGCGCGTAGGTGGTGTTGTCCTGGACCGCGTTGACGTTGTCGAGGATGTGGCCGTTAGCGACCGCAATCTCGGTGTCACCGTCGGCGTCAGCATCGAGCGTGGTGATTCCGAACGCCAGCGTGGCGAATCCCGGCGCCCCGAAACCGAGCGAAGAGCTGTCGTCGAGGTAGGCGCCAGGCGCCACCTCGCGATACAGGTTGTTGTTCTCGAAGGCGAAGTTCGTCACCAGGAGTTCGTCGCGGCCGTCGCCGTCAAGGTCCTGCATGTCGGTGCCCATGCCAGCCATTCCAGCGCCCGTCTCGCTATAACCCGTCCCCGAAAAGAGCCCCTGTTCCTCGAAGCTCCAGTCGCCGCGATTCACGTAAAGGAAGTTCTGCTGCGTGTCGTTGGCGACGTAGATGTCGGGATAGCCGTCGTCGGTGAGATCCCCGATCACCACGCCGAGCCCCTTGCCGTCCACGGCGTTCGCTACGCCGGCGCTCTCGGAGCGGTCCTCGAACCGGCCGTTGCCCAGGTTGCGGTACACGGTGTCGGTGTCGGGCACGTACAGATCGATGTGACAGTACGAGCGATTCTGATACTGCTGCTCGCCGCAGGCGGTCGCGTTGGCGAAGTCGTACAACACGTACTTGGTGACATACAGATCGGCCAGACCATCCAGATCGAGGTCGCTCCAGGCGGCACTTGCCGACCAACGGGTGTCCTCGACGCCGCTAGAAGCTTGTTCTGAATACGTCCCGTCGCCGTTGTTGCGCAGCAGCACGTCCGCGCCCAGGTTGCTGACGAAAAGGTCCACGAAGCCGTCGCCGTCCCAGTCCGCGGCAGCCACGCCCATGCCGTACCCCGCGTGTTCCGCGCCCGTGCGGACTCGGGCCAGGGTGCCGTTGTCGTTGCGAAACATCGCGTTGCCGACGGTAGGCGCATCGGTGCCAGGCAGCGGACCGCTCTGCACCAGATACAGGTCTTGGTCGCCATCGCCGTCGTAATCGAGCCACGCCACTCCGGCACCCATGGTCTCGGGCAGATGCTTCTCGCCGCGCGCGCCGCGCTGGTGAACGAAGTCGATTCCGCTCTCCGCCGTTACGTCGACGAAACGCAGGGCAGGCGTCTCCTGCGCGGGAGCGTGCGGGGACACCACCAGGCAGAGCAGCGCGGCGACACATCGACGGATTGATTGAGACGGCATGATCTATACTCGCGGCGAGGCCCTGAACGAGGGCCTTTTTCGCGATTCTATCTTTCTTCGAACAGCGTATCCGTCGTAACGAGACGTGCCGCACGTCTCCCATGGGTCACCCGATGGTTGTATTCGGCCGCATTCGTTTCGCTTTCTTGATCTCGGCAGCGGTCTGCACGGCGTCGATAGCCGTCGCTCAGGAGCTGGACATTGTGCCGCTGGAGGCCCACGGAGTCCTCCTCGACGCGCTCATGACCGAAGAGGAGCGGACGGCCTGGACGACTCTCACTGGTGATGCTGCGCGCGCCGAATTCGTGCGCGCATTTTGGGCCGATCGCGATCCCACGCCGGGTACGTCGGCAAACGAGCGCCGCGACATATTCGTTGAGCGCGCCCAGCGCGCCATCGAGCGGTTCGCGGAGGGATCAACGCCAGGCTACGCGACCGATCGTGGGCGAGTGATGCTGGTGTTTGGCCTGCCTGACGAGCAGGAGTTGCGCGCCGTGCCGACTACTGCGAGCCCGACGTTGACCTGGTATTACCGCCGCCACACCCCGGTCGTCACGGTGCGCTTCGCCAAGATGGGGGCGGCGTTTCTGCTCGATGAGGATGCGGCGTTATCGAATACCGCCTTCCTGCGCAGCTTGGGCGATGAACTGCGCCTGCGGCTGGCGACCGCTGTGGGTAATCGTCACGGTGCTCTGGTGCAGGCCGAAGGGCCCGCGGTGCGCTCGGACGATCCGACAGATCCGGAGCCGGATCTTCCTCCTCCGGCTGAAGTGGCTCCCGAGGTCAAGGTCTGGATGGAGACGGTTTCCTCGGGCGTCGAGCGCAATGAGCTGGAAATGCGGCGCCGGCTGTACTTCTTCCCCGCGCAGGGCGGCACCTACACCGCGTTGACGTTCGAGTTGGGCAAGGAGGCACTGGAGTTTGTCGTGCCGGTGCCGGCTGCGGTCGAGACGTTCGAGACCGAGAGCGAGGAGGAAGAAGGAGAGTCCGACGCGGAGGAGGTGACGTTGCTCACCGCCGCGGAGGTAGCGGCAGCGGCCGGTCTGGGTGCGGCTGCGCAGATCGACCCGCTGGAGGCCCGCGCTGATCTCAGAGTGTTCGGTGCCTTTCTGCAGGGCGATCCGGGGCGAGAGAACACCATGCACTCCTTCCTCATGCCGTACGAGTTGGTGGAGAGCGCCGGAGATGCCGATTCCGGCCCGTCGCTATCGCTCGGAGTTACGCTGTTTCCGGGGGCCTACCGTCTGGTGTGGGGCGTGTTCGACGCGACCACGGGAATGGCCGCGACCCGCGACGAGACCGTGCAGGTCCCGGACTACGCTCAGGGGCCGCTCAGCCTGACGCGGCCGGTTCTTGCGGCAACGGAAATCCGCGATGACCCGCGGCCGATGAACACGACGACGGTCTATCAGGGTATTCGCCTCGGTAGCGTGCTGGTGGCCAACGATGTCGACGATGCGTTCGATCGCGACGCGACGGTCGAGGTGGTTGCCATCGCCACCGGATGGGTTTCGGACCCCGCCGCGCCCGGGAAGCCTCGTCTCGAGGTGACCTACCGGATTCTGGAGGGGCTGGAAGGCGACGAGTCGCTAGCGCGACTGCCGACACAGCTGCTCGACTTTCACGTTCTCGGCCAACAGATTCCGCTGGGGCAGGTGAATCGACTGCGGTCGGGTCGTTCGTACCGCATCGAGGTGCGAGTCAAGGATCTCGTGGGCGGGCGCGAAACCGTTCAGCGCGCGCCGCTTCACCTGCGGGCTGCGCCGCCTCGCGAACCTGAAGACGGCGGCCGGTAAGGGGGCTCGCTCTTTGTCATAGCGGCGGCTCGCGGCGGACAGCTATTCTGGTGTTTACGTTTCTTTACGAAAACGAATCTTCCCCACCAGAAGCTGAAAGCGAATGTCTGCAAACCAATCGTCTCGGGTTCACCGCGGTCTTGTGGCGGCGGCGATGGCCGTGGTTGTGTTCGGTGTCGGCTGCACAGCTGCCGACAAGCGTGTCGCCTACTCGCCTCATCAGCTGCGTGCCGAAGTGAGCCCTCGCATCCCGACCGATCGCGTGAGCGACGTCTTGGTGCCGTTCGAGCCCACGGCCGAAATGGTGGCACGGGCGAAGAAGTACACCGATGGAGGCACGTCGGCCTACGCGCGCGCTGACCTGCTGGTGCGAGCGATTACCGCCGGCCATCAGTTCGACGTTCAGTGGGTGCCGGTGGTGACCACCGTGGCTCGCGAAACGCTCGCTAACGGTCACGGGAATTGCCTATCGATGACCTCGTTGTTTGTCGGCTTGGCGCGAGGCATAGGCCTCGACGCGTACTACGTCGATGCCTCCGACCGCGTCAACGAGGTGGGGCGCGAAGACGAGCTCATCGTCGACAACGGGCACATTGCGGCGACCGTCCACACGGATCGCGGATGGTCGCTGGTCGATTTTACCGGCGAGTTGTCCGACTACCGCACGTTTCGTGTGATCGATGACATCGAGGCGCTTGCCCACTACTACAACAACCGCGGCTATGAGCGCATCAGCCTCGCCTCGCTGGAGAATCGCGAGGTTCCGTGGGACGAAGCGCTCGCGGATTTTCAGCTGGCAACGTACGTGTTGCCCGAATTCTCGCGCGCGCAGAACAACCTCGGCGTTGCCTACGCCCGGCAGGGGGACGACATTGCCGCGGAGGTGGCCTACCGGGTGGCGGTGGAGGCAGACGCGGAGTTCGCCGCGCCGCGGCACAACATGGGTAATCTGAGCCTGCGGCGGGACGACCCGGATCGCGCAGTTTACTGGTACACCCTTGCAATCAAGCTGCAGAAGAACAACCCTTACGCGCACTATCACCTGGGCTTGGCACTTGATCAGGTCGGTGATTCCGAGGGTTCGATCAAGGCGTTCCGGCGTGCGATTGCGTTGAAGCACGACTACGCCGAGCCACGCAACATGCTGGCTGCAGCGTACCGTCGACTGGGAAGGATGGACGAAGCCGAGCGCGTGCGAACGCCTCAGCATCAGTAAGGGCAGGCGGCATCCCCGGCGCGCGTCCGGAGACGCCGTTGGGAGGAGTGTCGATTGCCAGGCCGGGCGCAGCGTTCTTACCGGGCCGGGGTAGCCCTCGCCGGCGTCATTCTGGCCCTGACGGTTGCCGGGTCGGTCTCGGCGCAGCAGGCCAAATCCAGGTCGCGCCCGCTCCGTGATTTTCGTGTCGAACTGACCTCACCCGCGCATCGGGACATGTTGTCGGGGCGCGTGGAGTTGCGGGCAGAGGTGCACGCCGATCGTCCGGACGAAGTGCTGTTCGTGGAATTCGAGGTCGACGGCCGCGTCTTGTTTGCCGATGCCACGGCACCGTATGAATTGATCTGGAACACGCGCGACGCGGCCGCGCACTCCATTGTTGCCCGCGCCTTTGGTCCCGCCGGCAAGGTGGTGGAGCACTCGATAGAAACCGAGGCGCCGCCGCCGGCGGCAGAGGTGTTTCGCAGTCGCGTGGCTCAGGTCGAGATCTACGTACACATCGCTGGCCGTGCGGATCTGAGCCCGGCGGACTTCAGCGTGATCGAAGCCGGGGTGTCACAACCTATCAGCGCGATCGAGCGTAGCGCCGATCTGCCCGTGGCCGTGGGGTTCATGCTCGACAGCTCCGGCAGCATGGTCCGGCAGTTGAGCTATGCGATCGACACGGCCGGCACCTTCATCGACGGAATCATGCGGCGAGAGCAGGACAAGGCGTTTGTCATGTCGTTCGCGGATCTTCCCGCTGTACTGCAGCAGTTCACCAACGATACCGGCCGACTCGTTACTTCATTGGACCTGATCAGCACCGGCAAGTACACGCGGCTCTACGATTCGATCGTCGCTGCGGCTCGGCAGTTCGAAGGGCACGAGGGACGGCGCGCGTTGGTGATGTTGAGCGATGGAAGCGACTCGGACAGTGACATGCGACTGAACGAGGCCATCGTCGCTGCCCAGCGTCACGATGTCGCGATCTATCCCGTCGCGGTAGGTCTCACCGGCAGGTACTTCAGGGAGCGGCGCGTCCTGCAGCGGCTGGCCGAGGAGACCGGTGGAGAGATGTTCCACCTGGCGGCTCGTGACAACCCGCGTCGCGTCTACGAACAGATTGCCCGCGACCTGCGCGAGCAATATCGGATCACGTACACGCCGCTGAACCCTTCGGGCGACGGCGAGTGGCGCGAAATCGAGGTGCGCCTCGCTGATGCGCAACGTAGCGACCACCGCAAGTTACGCACTCGCCCAGGCTACTGGGCTCGCTAGGCGGCGCGCCGGCCGGCAGGGTAATGAAATGTCAACGCTATGTCACGCATTTGACCCTGACGTGTGTCGCTTCCTATAATCGCGGTTCCTTGTCCCCTACTCGGGACCCCGCGTTTGTTGAGAGCGAGTGGCCGACGTGCTACAAGCTGC
>JAJCXS010000138.1 GCA_029263335.1 Acidobacteriota bacterium
GCAAAGGTCCGAGTACATGCGCTCCGGGTCCTCACCGCGCAGCTCCGACGCGTGTGAAAAGCCAATGTCAACCAGGCAACTGGCCAGGCTCGGCCCGATACCTGGAATCGTCTGAAGCGACTCGTTCGTTGTCACCAACCCAGCCCTTCCCGCCTGCCCCATGGAACCGACGCTCCGTCGGCGGCGTCTTGCCATCATGGTTGACGATCGCGGTAGCGGACGCAACGGAGGC
This sequence comes from Acidobacteriota bacterium, assembly GCA_029263335.1. GTDB lineage: Bacteria > Acidobacteriota > UBA890 > UBA890 > WLXD01 > WLXD01. Next base: position 233 of record JAJCXS010000138.1, read on the forward strand.
ACCCGAGTCCGTCGCCTGGCGCAACCGACCGTGTCATGCCGTCGTAAGAAGCGCTCGATGCAGGTTGATAGAGCTGAACTAACCCGGAAACGCACCGTGACGCGACCACAACCGTCGGCAGAAGAGGCTACAGGTGAACAAGTTCAAATCGATCGACCGCTTACTGCTGACGCTCCCGCTGGTCGCCGCGACGAGTGTCGTGCCCCCCGGCCACGTGTTCTCCGCAAACATGGTCGCCCCGCAGGAGCCGCCGTCCGCGACGGCCGAGCCGGTCGGCTCCGCGCTGGGCTATGGACCGTGGCAGTTCGGAATGAGTCTCGAAGAAGTGATGGCCGTCGAGGCACACGCGCCATATGAGCCGGTGCGGGCTTCCATGGGTGGCGTCGAGACCTTTTCCGGCGAACTCGGAGATGGTGTTGCGAGCGTGTCCTTCGTGTTCAACTCGGCGGACCAGCTCTTCCTCATCCGCGTCTGGTTCGACCTCGGCGACAGCTACCAGGACACACTCACCGCTTTCCACAGCAGCTATGTGCATGTGACCGAGGGGTTCGGCTCGGCACGATTCGACAATGGGTACCCTCTCGAGGCCGGGATGAGCGCCGAGGAGTTCACGGGTCTCGTGCCCGATCGATTCGCGCCGACCGGCGAAGAGTTCGAAATGGGCGCCGACGACGCGCCCAAGGATTTCCAGATGGACATCCGTCAGCTGCGGGTAGAACCCCTGGCGCAGCCTGCAGGCGTCCGGGTCCGCCTCCTGTTCGCCAAGCTACACCCGACCACCGGCTATCTCGTCAACGTCTTCTACCAGAGCTTCGCCCACACGGAATGAGGCGACACGAGGTAGGGCCACTCAGTCCCCGAGAGCAGCAAACTCGGGCGCATACCGGACGACTCCCCCGGTCGCCGGGATCGAACCTGGCTTGAACTCGATCGCCTGAAACGCGCTCCCTCCACCGTATTCATCGGACAGGCTCCAGTCCGCCGCCGGCGCAAAGCCGAATCGGCTGTAGTACGCCGGATCACCGAGCACCACGACGAAGCCGTGGCCGGCCTCCTGACAGAGCGCCAAGCCCCTACGAATGAGTTCGGCCGCGATCCCCTGGCATCGGCACTCCGCCAGAACCGCGACCGGCGCCATGCCCACGCCGGCCGTCGCACCGGCAACCGTCACCGGACTGAACGCGACGTGACCCACCACGGCGCCACATTCGTCCACCGCGACCAACGAGATGCTGAGATTTCCCGCCACCCGCAGAGTGTCAACCAGATCTGCTTCGCGCTTCGTCGGAAACGACGCGACGTGCACCGCATGGATCATTCCCTGATCAGCAAATTCCTCCGACCGGACCTGCACCTTCACCCTCCCCACCAGAGCGACCACGCCGAGTCCGTCATGAAACTCGGCAAGAATCATTCCTCATCGTCGACGCGGACGAGAAGGTTTTGGTCGCGCACTGTCTCCCCCTCCGAGCGCGAGATGTAGTCGACCTCGAGTCCCGCGTCCGTCACCCTGATCTCGGTGCGCAGGTCGGGGAACGGTACCGGGCCATGCGTCCGAGTGGTAAACACCAGCGACGAATCCACCTGGCGATGGCCGATGGACTCGTTAAGCGCGCCGTTGTCCATCATCAGATACAGACGATACTCGCCGGTCTCCGCGTCGAAGAACGCGAACCCGGTCCCCAGGAAAGACTGCAACGCACTCCACGTCTGAGCCGTGACGACGCAGGGCCCGCCCGTAACCCACGTCACAAAGCATCGACGTTCTCGATGTGACGTGATGCTCTCTTGCGGCCCAAACAAGTCACGACGTAACATGTCGCGATGCTACATATTTCTTGAGGTATCGCCAGACACCATGACTACCGACAATTCCCTCTCCAACGTTGCGCTCGAGATTCTGGTCACACTGAATCAAGGCCCGTCTCACGGCTACGCGATCAAGCTCGACGTTGAGAAACGTCTGGGCGATGGGTTCGTTCTCGGCTCCGGCAGCCTCTACCAGGCGATCCAGCGGCTCGAGCGACGCGGGTTCCTCGCCGAACAAACCGATGGGGGTCGGGTCGACAAGCGGCGCGGCCGTGTGTACCGGATCGAGCCGGCCGGACGCGATGCGCTGGAGGCGGAGTTGTCACGGATGCGGCGCGTACTCGAGCAGGCCGGCAGCGCCAGCACCGCCGCGGCAGGAACGGGGCGACGATGAACGGCGGTACCGAGGAATCTCCCACATCCCGGCCAGCCGTCGGCGCGCGCCTGTTCGCATTGCTGCTGCGTCTCTACCCTCACCGCTTCGGACAGCGGTTCCGCGACGAAA
>JAJCXS010000139.1 GCA_029263335.1 Acidobacteriota bacterium
GCGGCCTCCAGCACGGTGCCGTTCGAGAGCTATCGGCGCTGGATGGTGGTCGAGGCAACGGTCGCCGGTTCGGACACGCTGAGGTTCATTCTCGATAGCGGCTCTCCGGTCGTTGTGCTCGCGAGTCGGCAACTCGGCGAACAACTGCCACTCGAGATCATCGGTCGGGTGCGGGTCGGCGGCGCTGGCGACGGCAACGCCGCGACGGTCGCCCTGGCCGGCCACGTAACCGTCGAACTCGACGGTGCGAGGATCGAGAACGCTTCGATGGCGGTGGGCGCGGCGGGCGCGGCCATTCCTGGATTGGACGGTATTCTCGGCGGCTCGATTTTTCGGGAGCTGGTGGTCGAAATCGACTGGGCATCGTCCTCACTGACCTTGCACGACCCGGATCGGTTCACCTATTCCGGCAGCGGCGTCGTGCTGCCACTCGAACTGCTACCGAGTGGCCATCTGCTCGTCGAGGGCACCGTCGCCCAGGGAGCCGCGCAGCAGCCGGCGCGCCTGCTCGTGGACACCGGGGCCGGGCACGCGCTCTCGCTCGAGCCCGGCCTGCTAGCGCCGACGAAACCACTGAACAACCTGATCATCGGCTGGGGGTCGAACGGGGTCTCGCGCGGGGACATCGGCACACTGGAGAGCCTGCGTCTCGGCGACGTCGAGCTGCACGATGTCGTCACCGCGTTCCCGGGCAGTGGCCCGTGGACGAGTATGGGCGCGGCACAGGGCGAGACCATCCACGGCAACATCGGGCAACGGATTCTGCGCCGCTTCCATGTCATCTTCGATGCGCCCGGCGGGCGCCTCATCCTCGAGCCCGGTCCGACCTTCGACGAACCTTTCGTGTTCGACACCACTGGGTTGGCTCTCGCGCCCTGGTCGCCGGGCAGCGATGGGGTGGAGATCGTGGAGGTGATCCCGGGTTCTCCCGCCGCGGAGGCCGGGATTCGCGCCGGCGCCGTGCTGGTCGGCATCGACGGACGCGGCATGGCTGACATCAACCCGGGAGATGTCGAGAAGATGTTGTGGGGCCCGGCTGGTGGGCTTGTCGAGGTCGCGGTACGGCAGGATGGCAAACACTTGCGACACCGACTCACTCGGCGCGCGCTGGTCGGCCAACGCTAGCCTCATGGTCGACCTCCAGCAAAGAAAACGTGCAGCCAAGTGCCTACCCGTCCCCTCGACCACCCGAACGGGTATAGGATCGGCGCGAGCGCTCCTGGGGGTAGCGAGCGCTCGTCTTCCGAACTTGGGGGTTGGCAATGTCTGACGCGTGGACGTGGTGCACCTGTACGACGGCGCGAATCTGGGGCGAGAGCCTGGCGAGCTCGTCGAGTTGGCTTGCGGCGCTGGTCGCAGCCGCAGGCGACGACGTCGCCGCGGGGGCAACTCTGAACGAGACACGCCCACCTGATACCGAGTCGACATCGGCTCCCTATGGCGCCGCCTGCGGGTCACCACTCGACACGACGACGACCCGGATCCCCGCGCTCTCTGCTGCCACCATGAGCTGGTAGCTGCGAGCCTGACACGACGCGGCAACCGCGATCAGCTCGCGCGTCAGGTGCGGCCAGAACTCTCCTACATTCCGCCAGCCGGCCGACTCGGGCGTGACGCCATGCGGTAAGCTCCCATCGGGGAGGCCATACCGAAGACCTAAAGGGTGGAGAGACCATGAAAAGGCTATGGGTACTGGCGCCGGTATTGCTGTTATTCGTCTATGCGGAGCCCGCGCTCGCGCAGGGCGGCAAGCTACAGGCCGAAGGCTTCTACATCGGTGGCGGGGCTGGCGTCAGCCTGACGAAGCTCGACCTCGACGAGATCAGCCTGATCGACGACACCAGCGTGCAATGGAAAGCCATCGCCGGGTTTCGCTGGCGCTTCTTCGCTCTCGAATTCGACTATCGCTCGTTGAGCGAGGTACGCAGCGCGATCCCAGGCAGCGAGCTGACGGCTGAGTCACGCGGCTTCACCGGCTCGGCGCTGCTGATTCTGCCGGTGGGTCCCATCGATTTGTTCGGACGTGTTGGCGGGCATCGCGCCACCTCCGACGTGGGGTTCGGCGCCAGTCTCGTCGAGACCAAAGAGTGGGCCGTCATCTATGGTGGCGGATTGGGGCTTCGTCTCGGCCCTGTTACGTTGCGCGCCGAGTACGAACGGCCCCAGCTGGATGCCATGACCGACCTGCATCAGGTCACCGGTGGGCTCCTGATCGCGTTCTAGGCCCCGGCGAGACCGTAACGGGAACCGGGCGTGGTTCCGCGTCACGACCTCTGCGAGTGGCCTACTCGTAGCGCAGCACCTCCATGGGATCGATCTGCGTTGCTCGTCGTGCGGGAATCCACACGGCGAGCAATGCGACGACGAGGAAGATCAGCGACACGATCGCGAATGACAACGGGTCGGTAGGCTCGATCTCGTAGAGCATCGACTCGAGGGCGCGCATCAGGAAGAAGGAGCCGACGATGCCGACTGTCAGTCCGATTACCGCAAGACCCATGCCCTCCCGCAGGACCCCTCCGAGGATCTGCCGCACCGGAGCACCCATCGCCCGTCGGATCGCCGTATTCCGCACCCCTTGCTGCACCATGTAGGCGAGCATGCCGTAAATTCCGACCGCTGCCAGCGTCAGGGAGAGCAGCGCGAACGCGGCCACCAGGCTGGCATAGAACCTGGGTTCGGCGATCGAATCCGCCACCCGATCGCCCACGGTCGCAGCACTGACGACGAGCACCTGTGGATCGATCGCACGCAGCGCCGCGCGCACCGTCGGCAGCACGCTGAGCGGCGCAGGCCCCGTGCGGACGAGCACCTGGGCGGTCCGAAACAACATCGGAACCATCTGAGCGGGCGCCTGGCGGTAGGGCAGAAAGATGTCCGCCTGCGGGGTCGGATCGACGCCCGCGGTCCGTGCATCGTCGACCACACCGACGATCTCGAGCCGCCCGTTGATGAAGTCGATTTCTTCGCCGACGGGGTTCGGGTTGCCGAACATCGCCTCGGCGCCGGCCCTGCTGAGCACCGCTACCGGACGCTCTCCCGGCAGGTCATCGCGGTTGAGCACTCGGCCGTCCGCCGCAGGCATCCGCAACGCATCGAAGTAGGCGTTCTCCACCATGCGGACTCCCACGGGCACCGGCCTGGCGTCGACCGCCTCGGCCTCGTCGCGGGACTGTGCCGATATGCCGATGCGAATATTCGCCGGTGCGTAAGGGGCCTGGCTAGCCACTGTCGCGGCCGTGACTCCGGGCAACATCTCGAGGCGCTGCACCAGCTGGTCGTAGTAGCTCAGATGCGACTCGGCATCCGGATACGCGGTGGAGGGCAAGCTGATACTGAGATGCAGCAGGTTTTCGGGATCGTAGCCGAGGTCGACCGAGGTGAGTCGGACGAAGCTCGAAACCAGCAGCCCGGCACCCACCAGCAGGACCACGGCGAGCGCAACCTCGATGGTCACCAGCAAGCGGCGGAAGCCGCCGCGCCCGAGTCCACCGTGGCTCGAAAACTCGGCCTTCAGGGCTCGGTTGAGATCGAGCCTGGCGGCCGCACGTGCCGGCAGCGTGCCGAACACCACGGCGGTCGCGGCCATGACCAGCAACGTGAAGCCAAGCACTCGTGGGTCGATGGATGCCTCCTCGAGCCTGGGAATGAACTCCGGTCCGAGCGACCTGATGGCCCGCAGGCCAAACACAGCGCCCACCAGGCCGAGCAGTCCGCCAGCCATGGTCAGCAGCAGGCTCTCCGCCAGTGTGTACCTCACCAGGCTTCCCAGACCGGCACCGATGGCGGCGCGCACGGCTGTTTCCTTACGGCGCTCCGCCGAACGGGCCAGGATCAGGTTCGCAATGTTGGCGCAGGCGATCAGGAGCACGAAGCCCACCGCGCCCATGAGCATGAGCAACGGCCCTCGCACCGAGCCGACCATCTGCTCCTGCATCGGGGTGACCTCTACGATCCGCTCTGCTTCATCAAAATCCGCTTGGAGGTTGCCGTCGTTCAGACCGGCAAGCAGCGTGGTGCCTTCCTCGGCGGCCATCGCTGGCGTAACGCCACTGGCGAGACGGCCGACCAGTGAAGCCCACAGCTCCATGTGGGCCTCTGGCCCTTCCGGACCGCCGCCACCGCCGGGGCCACCTCCACCACCGGGGCCGCCGGGGCCGCCCTCACGGCGGGTCGCACGGCGCTGCCCCTGCTGCCGTGGCTGCGACTCCGCCTGTGACTCCGACGGCGGAGGTTCATCGGCGCCGATGGCAATCGTCATGCTCTCGGGCGGGGTTGCCAGCATCGGCACCCAGTACTCGATCGACGCGTCGGGGAACGCGAACCCAGCCGGCATGACTCCCAGAATGTTGCGCAGACGAGAGTCGAGAAGCAGCGTCGTACCAACGATGTCTGGATCGCCACCGAAATAGCGCTGCCACGCTCGGTAACTGAGCAAGATGCCATCGTCGTTGCCGGGCAACTCGGCGTTCGGCGCGAAGGCACGGCCGTAGATCGGCTCGACGCGCAGGATACCGAACAGCGCGGGCGATACCGCGACACCGTTCAACCGCAGCGGTTCATCGAGACTCCTGACCGTGGCCGACTCCGTCGTGTACATCGCCAGCTGGTCAAACGCCCGGCCGTTATCGCGCCACTCAAGAAACAGGTCCTGCGAGGCTCCGCTCGGCCCCTCTTCACTAATCACGTCGCCGCGCTGTTCCACGACCATGATGGCCTCGGGCTCATCGTACGGCAGCGGCGACAGCAAGACGCCGTCGACAACGCTGAAGATCACCGTGTTGGCACCGATGGCAAGCGCCAGGGTGATCAGCACCACCACCGTGAACGACGGTGTGCGAATGAGGGCCCGGCCAGCGTGGCGGAGATCGCGAACAAAGTGCATGAGTGTCTCCCGTCCTTTGCGTTGATTCAGAATCGATAGTCCGTAGTCGGTACCCGAGATGCTGATGGCGTCGCGGCACGCCCACCAGGTCGCGCGCCAGCTCCCCATGACCCTTCGCCGCAGACGAAAGAGCTCGGCGACGTCGCCCTCTACGAGATCCCGGTAGCGAGCGCCGCAAAGCTGCCGCAGCAGCCACCGCGCCGGCATTGGCGTTACCGCCGTGGTCGCGCGATCAGCCATCGCCGACCTCGGCCAATCCCCACAGCGCTGCGCGAGCGTCGCGGGCTTTCACGATCGTTTCGCTCCCCTGCGCGGTGAGCCGAAACAGCCGCTTACGTCTGCCGCCCTGCCTCGCCTCGCCTCGGCCCATTCTCGAGCGCACGAGTTCCTTGCGCTCGAGCCGATCGAGCGCCGAATAGACTGCGCCAAGGGTGACACGCCGGTTGGCGTTCGCCTCGATGGTCTGCTGCACGGTAACGCCATAGGCGTCGTCGCCGGCGGCGCGTACCGCAAGCAGCACGAGTTCTTCGAGTTCACCTAGATGTTCGCCTTTCATGCCAGCTCAGATGCCCGGACGCGCCGGATAGTCGAGGGTTTGTTCTGCAAGTGCGAATTTCCTGGTGGGAACTTCTGCAGGCAACGATACGTAGCCAGCACAGCGACGGCATTCCGTTGAATGAAGCGGAATCCACCCATATGCTCCGCCCACACTCCTGTTCATGGAATCGTTAGAGGTGTAGATGCTGAAGATCAGAGATCTGGTGAAGGTCTACCCCGGGCCCGTGGCCGCCTTGCAGGGCATCAATCTGGATGTGACGTCCGGCATGTTCGGACTGCTCGGCCCCAACGGAGCCGGCAAGACAACGTTGATGCGCATCATCGCCGGCCTGCTCGAGCCCACCTCTGGATCGGCGAGTTTCGCCGGCGCCGACATCGTGGCCGACCCGCGTGCCGTGTGGGCACAGCTGGGCTACCTGCCGCAGGACTTCGGGTTTCCGCCGCACATGACGGGCGAGACCGTGCTGCGCTACCTGCTCAAACTCAAAGGGGTCGAGTCGAGTGCGGGCAACAAGGAGCTCGTGGCCCAGCTGCTCGAGCGGGTCAACCTGGCGCACGCAGCGAAGCGCCGAATCAAGGGATATTCAGGCGGCATGCGACAGCGCCTGGGCATCGCCCAGGCGTTGGCCGGCGAACCCAAACTCATCATTGTCGATGAGCCCACCGCGGGGCTGGACCCGGAGGAAAGGCTGCGTTTCTACCGACTACTCGCCGAGTTGGCGGAGAACCGTACCGTCCTGCTGTCGACCCATATCGTCGAAGACGTGTCGGTGTTGTGTCCTCGATTCGCCGTCATCGCCGCGGGTCGGTTGGTCACCCAGACAACTCCCGCGGAGGCTCGTGCCGCCATCGCCGGGACAATCTACGAGGGCGCCGTCGCCGCTGAGGATCTGGCCGAGTTCGAGATCCGCTGGCGCGTCACTCAGGCGATCCTGGTGGAAGGCCGCAACCGCGTCCGGGTACATGTTGCCGACGGCGTCGCTCCCGCTGGCTTCGAGCCCAGCGAAGCCACTCTCGAGGACGCCTATCTGGTACTGATGCGCGCAGCCGCGCAACAGCGCGAAGGCGTGGCGTGAACATCCGTCGCGTTGTCGAAGTCGGGCGCCATGAGTTCGCGTTCACGGCCCGCCGGCCCATGCTGTGGGTGTTGGTCGCGCTACTCGGGCTCCTGGTCTGGGGACTCTCGGCCGGTGGCGTGACGATCTCGAGCGGCGGCTCACAGGTCGGCGGCACCGAGGCCCACATCACCTCGCAGTTCTCCCAGGCGCTGACCTTGTCGGTGACGATCCTCACGCTCTACGGGTTCTTCCTTGCGGTCGCCGCGGGCATGGCTGTCATTCGCGACGACGAGCACAAGCTCGGAGAGATCCTGCACGCCACGCTGCTAACTCCGGCCGAGTACATCTGGGGCAAATTTCTGGCGATCATGGGCGCGTTCGCCGGCGTGGTGACCCTGCACCTGACGATGGCGGCTTTCTTCAATCATGCGCTCGCGGACGCCGCTTCGGCGGACTACATCGGTCCGTTCTCGCTGGCGAACTACGCGGTTCCGGCCCTTGCCTTCGGCATGCCCGTCATCATCTTCCTGGGTGGC
>JAJCXS010000140.1 GCA_029263335.1 Acidobacteriota bacterium
GCACTGTCAGCTTGACAGTGCCCTCTGCGGGCCGGCGCGAAGGACGTGAGGAATCCAGACACTCGCTAGCCCAACGGCCGCGCCCACGAGCTTGAATACGACGCCTGCCTGGAGGTCAGCGTATTCCCCGGCTCGCAGCAGCGTCAGCAATATTCCTATCCCCGACGTTGAGGCGCTTGTCAACATGTCTTCAGGCATCGCGAGGTTAACGAACGCTAGGTCGCCAACAAAGGCCAGCCCCCGCTTTCCTCGGTCCGAATTCCTGAGATCTTGTTGGTCGCGTCGAAACTGACAACCAACCGCATGCGGCCCGCATTCGTTGCCGAGACGCCCACCATTGTCCGCCTCGACGTTCTCGACGCGGAACGCCGACATCGCGCCGACGCCGCCGTTGAACGCCTCGACCCAGGCAAGAGCGATGCGCTCTTGCTCGTCCTGCGCTGTGGTGGCTACGGCCGTCGAGGCAATGAGCGTAAGTGCGACAAGGCACGCACGAAGGCGCCGACTCGAATGTGTAGACATAGGTGCTTTCGGTTGGGGTACTGGCTTCAGTTTGCAGAGGACCGGGACGGTGGCACCCATGACTCTGACATCTTCGGAGCTGAATATATCCAACAACGAAGACGAATGTCCAGTTCGCAAATCCGGTTGTGGAATTCAGGCAAGCGATGTAAACCCCGGCCACGTCCAAGCTCCCAACCTGGAGGTCTGTATGGGAAACGTCGGCAAGTACGCGTTTATCGGTGGTGTCGGCATCGCCGTCGTCATGGCGTTCGTCGCGATACCGAACGGCTACGTGATTCTGGCGGTCCTCGGCTTGATTGTCGGTGTCATGAACATCACCGGCGACGAGAGTCAGGGCTTCCTGATCTCGGCCATCGCGCTGATGTTGACGGCCACATCGATCGGCACGTTGCCGGAAGTAGGTGGCGTGCTCTCGGAGGTTGCCAGCAACCTGGCGGCGTTCGTGGCGCCCGCGGCGCTGATCGTGGCCCTGAAGTCGCTCCTGGACTCGTCCAAAGACTAACGCTGCTCCGCCCTTGATGGGCTACTCGGCTCGTAGCCCCGCAAGGGGATCGAGCCGGGCCGCCCGGCGGGCGGGGATATAGGTGGCCAGCATCGCGACGAGCAGGAGCAGCGCCGCCATCGCGACGTAGGTCACAGGGTCGGTCGAGCTGACCTCGTATAGGAGGCTATCGAGAACGCGGGCTAGCGCGAGTGCGGCCACCATCCCGACGCCCAGACCCATCACCGCGACGCGACTGCCCTGCCGCAGGACCATGTTGGCGACGTCATTTCGGGCGGCGCCCAGCGCCATGCGCACGCCGATTTCACGGGTCCGTTGACTAACGATGTAGGAGATCGTTCCGTACAGGCCGATGCCGCCCAGGAAGAGGGCGATGCCGGCAGCCAGCACCAAGAGGGTCATGGTGAAGCGGGCATTCAGCGTCGATTCGTTCACAATCGCGGCGATCGTGCGGATGTTCGCGATCGGCAGATTCGGGTCGAGTGACCAGATGGCGCGGCGGAGGGCATCGGCATGCGCGAGCGCATCGCCATCAGTGCGGGCGATGACCGTTAACTGCGAGGGCACCCAGTGCAGGTTGCCGGCGCCCTGTTCCAGAACCGGGTAGTAGAGAATCGATGTCGGCTCCCCGGCGAGATCCTGATCGAGCGTGTCACCCACGATGCCGGCCACAGTGTAGTGCTGCATCGGCTCTTCGTCGGGGGGCACGTCTTGCCAGGCGCGGCCGCCGAGGGCGTGGCCATCGGGCCAGAAGTCGCGTGCGATCGACTCGCTGATCAGTGCTGCAGCGTTACCTTCGGCCGCGTCGGTGGGCACGAAGCCGCGGCCCCGCACGAGCGGAATGCCGAGCGTGTCGAAATAGCCCGCGGTCACGTAGCGGAATATCACCACGGGCGGCAGGGTGTCGGGATCGAGGGCGGCACCCTCGACATACAGCGCGTCCCAGCGTCCCTGGCCCGGATGCAGGGGCAGCTCGCTGCTGGCAGCCGCCGAGACAACAGCGCGGATGGTTTCCACTCGCTCAACCACCTGGTTGTAGAAGGCGACTACGTCCTCCTCGGTCGGGTAGTCCGCGCCGGGAAGTAGTACCTGGGCGGTGAGCAGGTCCTCAGTTCGATACCCAGGGTCGACGTTGGCCAGGCGCCAGGAACTCTGTGCCATCAAGGCCGAGCCGACGAGGAGCATCAGCGCCAGAGCGATCTGCGCGCCGACCAGCAGGTTGCGGGCACGGTGGCGACCGCGGCTCAGAGTGGTGCCACGGCTCTCGTCGTTCAGGGCTCGATCCAGGTCGCGCCGGGCCAGACGAAGCGCAGGGATCGCTCCGAACAACAGCGTCGACAGCATGCTTGCAACGGCAGCGAAAAGGACCACGCGGCCATCGATGCTGACCTGATCGATGCGCGGCAGACTCACCCCGGATAGCTGCACGGCGCGCACGCCGATCCAGGCCACGGTGAGGCCGCCCAGACCGCCCAGACCGCCGAGCAGCACCGCTTCGAGCACGAACAGAGTGCTCAGCCGTGCTCGCGATGAACCCAGAGCGCGACGTACTGCGACCTCTTTGTTGCGTCCCTCCGCCCGTACCAGAAAGAGATTGGCGACATTGGCGCAGGCGATCAGGAGCACGAAGCCGACGGTGCCGAACAGAATCGTGAGCGGCTGCTCGATGTTGCCGAGGAAGCGTTCCTTGAGCGGGTCGACCAGCACGCCGACCCGGGCCTCTTCGAGCATCGTCGCCGGTACGTCGTAGGCGGGGCCGAGTGACGGGATCAGGGCCGTGAGTTCGGCCGCGAACTGTTCGGGGGTTACCCCCGGCTTCAGCCGGGCTATGCCCTTGCGGAAGAAGCCGCCGAACCTAATGTCCGATTCGGGTACTTTCATCGGTAGGTAGACCGACACGCCGCGCGAAGGGTAGGCGAAGCCCTCTGGCATCACGCCGATAATCTCGCGCGCCTTCCCCTGCAGCGTGATCAGGTTGCCGACAACATCCGGATCTCCGCCGAAGCGTTGCTGCCAAAGCGCGTGGCTGATGATGACGTTGGACGGTGTGTCGACGCGGTCGTCCTCCGCCGTGAAAGTGCGCCCGAGCGCCGGCCCGATGCCCAGCGTCGGCAGGAAGGTGTGGTTCACGCTCGCGCCTTCGAGACGCTCAGGTGCGCCGTCGCCCGTGAGGTTGACGCCGGCGTTCACCAGAAGGCCCGCGGACTCCACCAGGTTGGCGTTCGCCATGAAGTGGACGTATGTGCCCATCGACACTTCCATCAGGTCGAGACCGAGGCCGGGCGCTGTGTGGCGGATCGAGACCAGGCGTTCCGGCTCCGGGTACGGCAGTGGCCGTAGGACGATTCCGTTGACCAGCGTGAAGATCGCGACATTGGCGCCGAGACCCAGCGCCAGTGTGATCACCGCGGCGACGGTGAAACCGGGCGTCTTGAGCAGGCGGCGCGCAGACTGTTTCAGGTCGGTGAAGAAGATGTCCATCGATTCGATACCGTCGTGGGGATAACGATGTTGTTTGTTGTCGGCGCGGGCATTCAGACTCGGCTTGATCGAGCGAACGGTCTCGGCCCAGTACCAGAAGTACGTTCGCGGCAGCCCGGCGGCGCGGCGCCGGTCGTAGTCTTCGGCCAGGTCATCGAGGATGTACTCGCGCTGGCTTGGATCCAGAATCCGGCGCAGCAGCCACGACGCGAGACGGGGCGGGCGAGCGTTCACCGTGCCTCCGCGTCCGTTGGCAGATCGACGCCATCCCACATGCGATCCATCGCGCCGCGAGCGTCCTCGAGCGCGCGGGTGCCGGCCGGGCGTAGACGAAAGTGCTTGCGGGCGCGACCGCCGCGCTCGGGGAGCGGCTCAGAAAGCTGCGCTTCGATCAATCCGCCGCGCTGCATGCGGTCCAGGGCTGCGTAGACGGCGGCCATCGAGACGGCGCGGCGGCCACGCCCCTCGATTTCCGCCCGGATCGGCACGCCGTACGCGTCTTCGCCTAGCCGCAGGAGTGCCAGGAGAACGAACTGCTCGACGTCGTTGAGTGCTGTGGAACGAGTCATGGTTTCTTTTCCTACGAAGTTCATTTGTTCTTGTTTCAAGAAAAATACAACGTCGGCTCATTTGCCGCCACAATTGAGGAGTGCCGCGTGAGCCAATACAGTTCGTGCGATCGATCCGAACGCGAAGGAGCACGACCATGAAGACCGGACATGCTGGGCCGCGACAGTCCGCCAGCGGCACGGGCGACTGGAGCCGCCGGGAATTCGTGCGACTGTCCGGCAGTTGCGCCGGCTACCTGGCGGCAGGGTTGGCAGCGGCACCCTTGACGGCCCGGCGCGCCTACGGTGCTCGGGTGCGCGGCCAAGTGGTCGCGGAGTCCGACTTCGCTCGCATCGAACAGCTCGGCGAGGGGATCTGGGCCGTCGTTTCGACACCGTTGAAGAACGGTTCCACGCACTTCGAGACCACTTCCAATGGCGGCATCGTACAGGGGTCGCAGGGGCTGCTCCTCATCGAGGGTTACATGAGCGCCGAAGGCGCGGCGTGGGTGGCAGAGCACGCCGAGCGTCTTACGGGCGAACGTCCGACCCATCTTGTGGTGACGCACTTCCACGCTGACCATTGTCGCGGAATCGCGGGAGTGACTTCCGCCGTTGATTCTGTCTACGCGACACCGACGACGCGAGAGCTCATGGCGACCGGCGAAGAACCGATACTGCCTGGGCGTCTTCTTAATGAGGAAGCCACCGACCGCCTTGACCTCGGTGGCGTTACGGTGCGGTTCACCGCGCGCAAGGGACACTCACCCAGCGACGTCACCATGGAGGTGGAAGAGCGCCAGGTGGTCTTCTGCGGCGATCTGGTGTGGAACGGCATGTTCCCGAACTTCGTCGATGCGACTCCTTCGCACCAGGTCAGGCACTGCGAGGAACTTCTCGGCCGCCGTGGCGTGGAGTACGTACCCGGACACGGCGCACTTGCCGATGCGGACGGGCTCGCCGACTACCTTGGTCTCCTACAGGACCTCGAGATCGCGGGTCGCAGGGCCGCCGAGCAAGGCCTCTCCCCCTTGGCGGCCGCGGCGGCCTACCAGATTCCCGCGCCGCTCGGAGAGTTCATTCAGTTCGGCAGCGATTATGTGGAGCGTGCCTTCGTCGCGTGGGACCGTGAACTCGTGGGAAACTGGTAGCCGAGCGGCCGGGACGAAACGGCCCCCAAGCTCAACGACGGCTGATCGTGGCCTGCCGGGCGGGTTATTCTTGACCTAGCGCGAGCGCCCATGGCGGGCGACTCCAGCAACGGGTGGAGGATGCGATGTCGTTGTCCACGGCAATGCGGATCGGCCTGACCGCCCTCCTTCTCGTAGCGCTCGATGCGGGCATCGATAGCGCCGGTGCCCAGGAAGTCGACGCCAGGGAGATCGTGCGGCGCGCCAACGATCTTGCGCGGGGCCTCAACAGCTACTCCACCGCGAGCATGCAGATCGAGCGGCCCGACTGGAGCCGCGAAATGAGCATGAAGTCATGGTCGCTCGGCACCGAGTACTACCTGATCCTGATCACCGCGCCGGCGCGCGACAAAGGCCAGGTGTTTCTCAAGCGAGAGAACGACATGTGGAGCTGGGTTCCGCGCGTGCAGCGAGCGATCAAGATCCCGCCATCGATGATGAACCAGTCGTGGATGGGTTCCGACTTCACCAACAACGACCTCGTACGCGTCGACTCCCTGGTCATCGACTACATCCAGACGGTCACTGGCGAGGAGACGATCCATGGCTACGAGACGTATCGGATCGAACTTATGCCCCTGCCCGAGGCACCGGTTGTCTGGGGCCGCGTGGTGCTCTGGATCGCCAAGACGGAGTACTTCATGCTGCGCGCCCAGTACTACGACGAAGACGGCGAGCTCATCAATCGGCTGACGGCCAGCGAGGTGAAGCTGATGGACGATCGTGAGATCCCGACGCGCTTGGTGATGGAAGACGTCAAGAAGCCTGGCCACCGGACCATCATGGTCACCGAGAGTGTCGACTTTCACATCGACGTCGACGATGCCTTCTTCTCGCAGCAACAGATGCGCACCGTGAGGTAGCCCGTGCTCTGGACCCTGGCCTGGCGCAACGTGTGGCGGAACCGGCGCCGGTCGGGTCTGACGCTGGCCACGATTCTTCTGGCCGTCGTCCTTGGCCTGCTGATGCGTTCCATGCAGTACGGCAGCTACGACGCGATGATCGCATCGACCGTAGCTCGTGGCGGCCACATCCAAGTGCACGGCGAGGGCTATTGGGATAACAAGTCCATCGACCGATCGATTCGCGCAGACGCGGCAACGCTCGGTCAGATCATGACGGTCGATGGCGTCGTCGATCTGGTTCCGCGACTCGAGTCGTTTGCCCTGATCTCGTTCGGCGACCGCACCAAGCCCGCTGCCGTCATAGGGACAGATCCGACGGTGGAGCATCGCTACACGGCGCTCGCCGATCGTGTGGTCGAAGGGGATTATCTGGCCGAAGGCCAGCGTGGAGTGCTTCTTCTGAGCAGCCTTGCCGACTATCTGGGCGCCAAGGTGGGCGACGAGGTGGTGCTGCTCGGTGCCGGATATCGTGGTCAGACCGCCGCGGATCTTCTGCCGGTGATCGGGATCTTCGATCTAGCCATGATGGGTAATCTCGAGACCGGGTTGGCGTACGTGCCGCTGGTCGCGGCACGGGAGCTGTACGCGGCCCCTGCGGACCAGGTGACATCGTTATCGGTGATGCTCGGCGATGGCGACACGGCGTGGGCGACCGCCGACATCCTTGCCACGATGCTTGGTACCGAGTACGAGGTAATGACCTGGCACGAGACCTCGAAGGAGGTTGTCCAGCAGATTCAGTCTGACAGCGCCGGCGGCATCTTCATGCTCGGAATCCTCTACATGGTTGCCGGATTCGGGCTCCTCGGTACCGTGCTCATGAGCACGATGGAGCGGCGTCGCGAGTTCGGTGTGATGAATGCCGTCGGCCTACGCAAAGGCAGGTTGGCGACCGTTCTCTTCATCGAGACCCTGGCGCTCGTCATCGTCGGTGTGATCCTCGGGCTGCTGGTTTCGCTGCCGATCATCTATTGGTTCCATCTCCACCCGATTCCCGTGAGCGGCGATCTGGTGAAGATCTTCCAAGACTTCAACGTTCCGCCGTTCATACCCTTCGCGCTCGATCCCGGCATCTTCGTGGCCCAGGGGCTCGTGGTCCTGGTGATGGCATTGATCGTTGCCTCTTTTCCCATCGTCTCTATCCGGCGTTTGCACATCATCCGCGCCATCACGGGGAGATAAGCGATGCTGTGGCATATCGCCTGGCGTAACGTCTGGCGGAACCGGCTACGCAGCCTGGTCATTGCCTCGGCGATTGCGTTTGGCCTGCTCGGTGGTGTGTTCAGCTACGCCCTCATGATGGGGCTCGCCAACCAGCAGATTCGCGGCACGCTGCGCACCGAGCTCGGCAACTTCCAGGTGCATCACCCCGAATACCCGGCGGATCGGGACCTGCGCTACGCGCTCACCGACGTCGATGCCCTGGTCGAGGAGATCCGCGCCCTGCCAGGCGTGGTCGGAGTGTCGTCGCGCATCGTCGGGACGGCGATGGTGAGCAGTGCCGAAGGAACTGCAGCGGTGCGCATCGCGGGCGTCGATCTCGAACATGTCGGGGAGATCTCGGACCTCGCCGAGAAGCTGGTAGAGGGCGAGTATCTCAGTGCGGATGAACGGATCCCGATGCTGATGAGTCGCGAGACCGCCGAGGATTTGGAGGTCCGGTTGCGATCGCGCGTGGTGGCCTCGGTGGTGAGTCCCACCGGAGAGATCGTCTATGGGGCCTTTCGCGTGGTCGGTCTGTTCGAGACCATCAACAGCGTGTTCGACGGTGCCAATGTCTTCGTCACGCGCGAGGATCTCGCGAGCCTGACGGGATTTGCTGCGGGAGCGGCTTCGGAGGTCATCGTTCGCGTGCAGCCGCGCGATACCACGCTGGAGGTCGCCGCCGCGGTGACCGCGGCGCACCCGGAACTCCTCGTGCGGACATGGCGGGATCTGTCGCCGCTGCTACAGCTGACGGCCGACTTCACGGGCGCGTTCGGTTACGGGTTCCTGGCCATTATCCTGACCGCGCTCGGCTTCGGCATTGTCAACACCATGCTCATGGTGGTGATGGAGCGCACCCGAGAGATCGGCATGCTGATGGCTCTTGGGATGGCGCGCGCACGGATCTTCTGGATGCTGTTGTACGAAACCGCGTTTCTATCGATGGTCGGCGGCTTGGCGGGCATCGTGTTGAGTGTCGCCGTCGTGGGCTACACGCAACGCGTGGGGTTGAACCTGCAGGCGTGGTCAGACGGGTTCAGGGCCATTGGCTACGACCCGATCGTCTATCCCGAGAGCAGCACCGCCTTCTACTTCCAGGTCGCGGGCATGGTTCTGGCGACCGCGTTCATCGCTGCCATCTATCCCGCACGCCGTGCCTTGAAGCTACTGCCGGCCGAGGCGATCCGGGCCGATACATGATGAGGGAGTTGCAGTGCCCGTAATCGACGCTCGCGACGTATACAAGACATACGAAGGCAATGGCCTGCCCGTGCATGCCGTCAACGGCATCAGCCTGCGGGTGGAGAAGGGTGAGTTTACCGCGGTCATCGGCCCTTCTGGCTGCGGCAAGACGACGTTGCTGAACATGGTCGGAGGACTCGATTCGATCACCTCGGGCGAGATCCTGATCGGTGGCACCCGCATCGATAGCATGAGCGGGAGGCAGTTGACGGACTTTCGCCTGCACCGCATTGGCTTCGTGTTCCAGGCCTACAACCTGATCCCGGTCCTGACTGCACGCGAGAACATCGAGTTCATCATGGAGCTGCAGGGCGTGGAAGCGGCTGAGCGTGCGGTCCGGTCGCGCGAGCTCCTCGAGGCGGTCGGTATCGCCGAGAAGTCCGACATCCGGCCGGGCAAGCTGTCTGGCGGACAGCAGCAACGGGTCGCGGTGGCACGGGCGCTGGCCTCCGAACCGGAGTTCGTCTTGGCCGACGAGCCCACGGCCAATCTCGACTCGCGTGCTACCGCGGAACTCCTGGACATGATGCTCGAGATGAATCGCCAGAGCGGCATCACGTTCGTGTTCGCCACGCACGACCAGCGGGTCATCGACAGGGCCCGCAGGGTAGTGGCGCTCGACGACGGCAAGGTCGTGAGCGATTCGGCGGCGCGTTGACATGCGACTGGCACGCGCAGCTCTCCTGACGTTCGTTGTCGGGATCGCGCTCCCGGTGCAAGCACAGGCCGCCGCGTTCGACCTGTCCGGGTTCTGGGAATCTCTGGCGATCGGTGTGTTTCGCGCGCCCGCATCGGTGCCGATTACCAATCAGTTCAACGCGCGTCTCGATCTCCGCTGGTATCCCACGCGCGAATTGCGGGGCTACGCGGCAGGCAGAGTTCTGACGACGTATGGCGGCATCGTCGAGTCCGTGCCTGGCTACGGCAGCCTCGCTACCCGCGATCCCGGCTGGCTCGACCTGACCTATGAGCTCAGCTCGGCGGCCGACCACGTCGCGTATCTGAACTTCGATCGTTTCAGCATCCAACACACGAGCGGCAGCCTGGAGATACAGGCGGGTCGGCAACGCGTGAACTGGGGCGTGAACCAGGTGTGGAATCCGAACGACATCTTCAATGCGTCGTCGTTCTTCGACATCACATATGTCGAGAAGCCGGGCTCCGACGCCATGAGGGTGCGCTACTACACCGGCCCCGTCTCGTCGGCCGAGGCTGCCGTGAAGGTCGATTTCGATGACCGGGTGACCGCCGCCGGCCTATTCAGGACCAACATCGGTGGTTACGACGTGCAGCTGCTTGCAGGGTCCGTCCAGGGGGCGCTTGGTGCTGGCTTCGGCTGGTCGGGGCAGCTGGGTACAGCAGGTTTCAACGGCGAGGTGACCTACTTTGGCGCTGGTGGTGCCGGGGCGGTTACCGACGAGCAGTTGATGGTCTCGGCCGGCGCCAACTACACGTTCCCGAGCAGCCTGATGCTCAGCACCGAGTTCATCTACAACAGTCTCGGGGCCACGGAACCGCCAGGTAGTACCTTCGTGCTGGACGCCATCTTCGTCGACGCGCGCACACTCAGCCGCGCACGCTGGAACGTTATGGCCGCCGCACAGTATCAGTTGTCGCCGTTGTCGCGACTCGGCCTGGCCTCCGTGTTCAGTCCGGACGACCGGTCCGTCTATGTCAGTCCGCAGATCGATCACTCGTTGTCGAACAACATCACCCTGTCAGTTGTCGGGCAGTTGCTGCTCGGCGATGCCGAGACTCAGTTTTCCAGTGACAACGGCAGCAGTGTCTTTGCCTGGCTGAAGGGCTCGTTCTGAACAACGGACACCCCGGCGATCAGCCGATGAGCTGACCGGTTCGTGCGCGTTCTACCAGCGAGGCCATGCGTTCGGCCTCGGCGCGCGCCGTACGACGTCCTGCCGCACTCAACGTATACACCCGGCGGCGTTCGTCGTCGGTGGGCGTCTCGTCGATCAAGCCCCCGTCTCGCATCTGGCCGAGCGTGCGATACAGGGTGGCCGGCCCCAGGATCGTCTTGCGGCCCGTGCGTTCGTTTACTGCCTTCATGATTCCGTAGCCGTGGCGTTCTTCCTCGTTGAGGATCAGGAGAATCTGAAACACCAGAGGGCGTAATGGTTGGCTCATGGCACTTACTCGGCTCTGAGGGCGTTGACGGGGTTGGTGGCAGCGGCGCGTCGCGCAGGCAGCCAACATGCGATGGCGGCGATGGTCAGCAGTAGTGCCGCGATGCTGATGAAGGTGACGGCGTCGAAAGGACTCAGGCCGAAGAGCATCCAGCGTATGAGCCGGCCGAGTCCTGCGGCGGCCAGCAGGCCCAACGCCAAGCCGATCACTGTCAGGCGCAGGCCGTCGCGAACCACCATGCGCCGTACCGCTGCGGATCGTGCACCCAGCGCCATACGCACGCCAATCTCGTGGGACCGCTGTAGCACCGAATAGGCCAGCAGGCCGTAGAGGCCGAGGGCGGCGAGCGCCAGCCCGGCGATGCCGAACACCGTCGCCAGGATGGTCGCGATCTTCGATGGCAGCAGTGACAGTCCCACCAGGTCCGCGTAGACGATTGGCTGTGCCGGCGGCAAGATCGGGTCGAGTTCGCGGACGTGGTCGCGAATCATCACCGCCACGACCGGGTCTTCAACGCGAGCCACGACCGTGTAGGAGCGTCCGCCGAACTGTTCCCAGTGGCCGTACACCAGCGGCCGGGCGTCGTCGCCGGGCGTTCGGATCTTGCTGTCGCGTGCTACGCCGACCACCTCGAGGTCAATGGGTTCGTCCGCCGTGCGGAATGCGAATCGTTTGCCAATGGCGCTCTCTCCCGGCCAGAAGGTGTTTGCCAGGTGTTCGTTGACGATGACGACGCCAGGTGTTTCGGCGGTATCGGCATCGTCTAGGTGGCGACCAGCGACCAGCGGAATACGCATCGTGCTGAGATAGCCTGGCGAAACCTGTGCGAACTCCACCGTGCGTGCACCGACGCCCGGTTCCGGGGGTAGATCAGGCAGGAGCGCTGTGCTCTGCTGGTTGCTGCCGGTGAGCGGCGGCACGTCGATGGCGCCGATCGACTCGACGCCCGGGAAGCGCGCGGCGTTCTCGGTGAGAGTGCGGTAGAAGCGCCGGCTCTCATCGACCGAGCGGTTCGCGTCTTGGGTATCGATCAAGAACGCGTGGACGTTGTTGGTATCAAGCCCCAGGTCGAGAGACGTGATTCGTCCGGCCGAGCGGATCAACAACCCGGCGACCACGAGCAGTAGCGCCGAGCATGCCACCTGGGTGACCACGAGTACGCTGCGCAAGCGCTGGCGCCGTCTGGGCGGCGTGCCGTTCTCCTTGAGGGCACCGGTCAGGTCGCCGCGGGTGGCGTGCAGCGCGGGCGACAACCCGAACACGGTGCCGGCGGTCGCAGCTACCGCGAGGGCGAATCCCAACACCCTCAGGTCCGGCGCGAAGTGCAAGTCCAGAGGGATCGGTATGGGCAGCGAGATACTCCCCAACAGGCCGGTCGTCCAGACTGTGAGCAGCGCGCCGAGTGCGCCACCGCACAGAAACAGCAGCACGCTCTCGGTGAGCAGCTGCGTGACCAACCGACCGCGAGTGGCCCCAAGGGCGAGTCGAACACCGATCTCGCGCGACCGAGCTGCGGCGCGCGACAACATCATGTTGGCAACGTTGACCGCCGTGATCGTGAGTAGCACGCCGGCGACCACGAACATCGCGGCCAGGAACCAGTTGAGGCCCTGTCGCGCGATCGGCACGATGGGTGCGTAAGCGAACACATCCACCCCGTACCAGTCCTCGTCGCGCGGCTCGTGGAAGGCTTGTCCTGCCCGATCGAGGGCATCCCGGACGAGTCGCGCGCTCGACCCGGGAGCGAGTCGGGCGACGAGCTCCACGGCAAGCGATGCTTCTTCCTCGGAAAGATCGGTCTCGCCACGGATCAGTCCCTGTGCCGAGACGGGAACCCATACCTGATTCACCAATGCGGCCAGGTGTCCCACGAACCCTGGTTCCGCTACACCGACGACGGTGAACCCGCGCCCGTTCAACGCCAGCTCGCGGCCGACGACATCAGGGCTGCCCGCGAAACGTTCTTGCCACATCTGGTCGCTGATAACAGCCACCAGGTCGCGGCCGGGCACGGTGTCCTCGGATGGATAAAAGAAGCGGCCGATCGCTGGCTGGACGCCCACGGCAGCGAAGTAGTTGGCCGACACGATCGAACCCGCGACGCGGTAGGGCGTGCCATCGAGTACGAGGCTTCCGCCGAAGCTGTCGTATGCAGCCAGGTCGGTCAGGCCGCTGTCGGCCGCGGACAGGTGGCGAAACGACGGCAAGCTGAAGGAATGGAACCCGGTGTCGTCGCTCGCAACGCGATGGACGCTCACCAGCTCGTCGCTGTTCCTGACGCCGGCGGGGGCGCGCAGCAGAAGGCCGTTGGCGATGCTGAAAATCGTAGCGGTGGCGCCTACGCCGATCGCGATGGTGGTCATGGCGACGATGGCGAACAGAGGTTGTCGCCGCATCGTGCGTAGGGCGAAGCGCAGGTCCTGGAAGCGAGATTCCATCGGGGGTCTCTTGTTGGGGATCCGATACAACGAGGACTGGCCTCGGAAGCTGTGCAGAGTGGACAGGAGCAGGTCCGTCAGGACTCGGGTCCATACGCGCAGCCGCGGTAGGGCGCGCCGGCTGGCGCGCTCGTCGGCCACCATGGCGTCGAAAGCGGCCACCATGTCGTCGCCGAATTCGCGGCGCAGCGAGGCTGGCCCGAAGCGCAAGATGCGGCCGTACCAGCGTGCCGATGGACTCACGACGGAGCGCTCATGTTATCCAGGAATGAATATATCCACATATGGTCATAGTAGCACAACCTCCATCGCACGCGGCTGGCATAATCTGGGCGCGATGTCCGATTCTTCTTTTCGGCGCACACGCCGGATCATCGATTCTCCTCAGGAGCCTGCTCATGCTTCGCTTCACCCTGCGCTCAGCCGTGGTGCTCTCGCTGGCCGTTGCCGGTCCCCTGCTCGCACAGGTTGGCAGCAACCAGGGACTGCTGAACCCGAATCTCGCCACTGGGGAGGAATTGACAGCAGTGCCGCAGCTCGGCTCTGACGGTGCCGCGGCTGTCATCGAGGGCAGGCCCTGGCTGGACATGGCGTCGCTGGACGCCGCGGTGGGCGCAGACCTGAGCGCAGCGCAGCGGAGCGAGCTCTACGCGCGCCTCTGGCTGCCCATCAACCTGAACGACGTGACCGAAGCCGAGATTCTGCTGATTCCCGGTGTTGGCAATCGGATGGCGCACGAATTCGAGGAATACCGACCCTACGCGAGATTGGCGGAGTTTCGTCGCGACATGGGCAAGTATGTCGATGACGACGAA
>JAJCXS010000141.1 GCA_029263335.1 Acidobacteriota bacterium
CGCCGCGCCACGGCAATCTCGGAGGTCGGTTTGCGTCGTGCGATCGTGGTTCTTGCTCTCGTTGCGCTAGGTCTTGCTCCCGGCGCTACTGGGGCGCAGGAGATCGAAAGAAGCGCTGCGCAGGAATCGCAGGTGCCGGCCGACGAGGCCGCAACCCAGGCCGGCGACAAGAAGACGCCACGCTGGGCAAAGGAACCCTGGGAGAAGATTCGTTTCGGAATCAAGGCCGGCGCGTCGTGGGCGGTCCTTGCCGGCCAATTGCCCATTCCCGAGGTGGGCACCTTCGGTTTCGATGGCGACTTTGGTTTCGCCGCAGGCATCTCCTTTGAGGTGCCGGTGTCACGCAAGGTCTCGGTGCAGCCAGAAGCGCTCATCGTGCGCAAGCATTCCGAGATCGACCTTGAGGGATCCAGCTACACGGGGACGGAGAAGCTGAGTGCCAACTATCTGGAGATCCCACTGCTGTTCAAGTGGTATCCAGGCTCGCGCCGCGGGACGATCTTCAGCCTTCAGGGGGGACCGGCGGTGGGGGTGCGCATGGACGCTCGCCGCGAGAGCCGTCGCGAGGACGGCACCATCGAGGATGTCGAGGGCAGCACGCTGGTCAGAGCCACCGACTGGGCCATGGTCCTGGGGGCCGGCGTGGAGTTCCACGAGTTCATCTGGGCGCTCACGATCGACCTGCGCTACAACCATGGGCTGTCGGATATCGACAACTCCGGCAGCGGCGTGGATGCGAAATGGCGCGCGGTCTACGTGGTGGCCGGCGTTACTTGGTAGCAGCCGGCTGAATACCGGGCTTGCTCGGCACGCGTTACTCCTCGATACCGTGCAGCGCTCGCCAGGCGGTCTCGAATTCGTTGCCTGCGTTCCAGCGCGGTAGATCATCGACGGCGTCCACGCGTCGCACGGTTGCCATGATGATCTCCAGGTCGCGGACCATGCCGCTCAACTCCCATTCGTCGGTTACCTCGTCGGCCACCTGATGGTAGTGGGCCTGTTCGTACTGGCCCGGGTCGAAGGTCAGTTCGGTCACGTAGTTCGTGCCCGGGTTCAGGAACAGTGCCGGAATGCCAGCCTTGGCGAAATTGACCTGGTCGGAGCGGTAGAACGAACCCGCCGACGGATTCGGGTCGCCCGTGACCTGCACGGCGACGTCGCGGCCGCCAACTGCCACGGTGAACTCGCTGGCGACCTGGCGGAGCGTGGCGCCGAGGTTGCTCGTATTCACTCCGATGGCGGCGAGGTCGCTCGTCACGCCGAAGATCTGGGGCATGTCGATGTTGAAGTTGGCCGCTAGCCGGTCGAGCGCGAACGGTGGTTCGGCGACGAACCAGGCACTTCCCAGCGAACCGCTTTCTTCGGCCGCGCAGGCCAGAAACAGCAGCGAGCGGCGCGGGGCCTCGCCAACCGCGAAGGCGTCAGCCAGGGCGCTGATTGCGGCAACGCCTGTCGCATTGTCCCAGGCGCCATTGAAGGTCTTGTCCGACCCTTCGAGCGAGGGATCGTGTCCAAGGTGGTCGTAGTGTGCCGAGAAAACGATGACCTGATCCGCGAGTTCGGGATCCGATCCCGGCATCAGGCCGAGGACGTTCTCGGTGCTCATCTGGCGCACGTTGGTGTGGATCGACGCGGCCACGTCGTAACCAGTCTCCACGGGTGAGAAGTCGCGCGCCGCGGCCATCTCGAACAGACCTTCGAGGTCGGTTCCCATCGATGTCGCGATAGCGCCCGAGAGATTCTCGTCGAGCCAGCCCACGACCGGCACCTGATAGCCGGCTCCCGGCAGATCTAGCGCGAAACCTTCACGTGACCCGCTGTGTTGCACGACGCTGAACGGGTACGAGGCCGAAGGGGTTGTGTGCACCATCAACGCGCCAGCGGCGCCGTGTCGCATGGCTTGTTCGAACTTGTAGGTCCAGCGGCCGTAGTACGTACGCGCCTCGCCACCAAACAGCTCGGCGCCGTCCTCGGCGACCGGTGGATCGTTGTTCAGGAACAGCAGAACCTTGCCGCTGACGTCGACGTCTTTGAAGTCGTTCCATCCGTACTCGGGCGCTTCCACACCGTAGCCGACGAACATCAAGGGCGCGCTGACCTCCACGACGGGCTGCTGCGCGGTCGACCAGAACGCCACATTGACGCCGTCCTCGAGCGGCAAGCTGCCGCCCGCGTTGCCGATCGTCAGCGTTGATGTTTCCTCGCGGCGCATGCCTACCAGGCGCACGTTCTGTCGGTAGGAGTCGTTGACCGGTTCCAATCCGATCTCGCGGAAACGGCTTTCGATCCAATCGGCCGCGCGGGCCTCGCCCGGCGTGCCAGGTGCTCGGCCCTCCATCTCGTCGGCGGAGAGCGCTTGCACGTCGGCCATGATCGAGGTGCTGTTGAATGCCGCCGGGGACGGTTCTTCGATCGAGCCGGACGGTGCCGTGCAGGCCCAGGTGAGGGCGAAGAGAGCGACGGTCAGAGCGAGTTTCTTGCGCATGGCTTCCTCGAAGGTCGGAGATGTAAGGCTGACATGATACGGCCTGGCTATCGCCGCACGCGTTCCCGGCAAAGTTCGGCGTATTCGATCTGTTCGTCGTCGAGGGGCTGCGCTGCGGCGCATTCCGCCCAGGCCTCGGCAGCGCCCTCTACCCTGCCGAGCGCTTCGAGCGCGAAGCCCCGCCAGTACTGCGCG
Source organism: Acidobacteriota bacterium (assembly GCA_029263335.1). GTDB lineage: Bacteria > Acidobacteriota > UBA890 > UBA890 > WLXD01 > WLXD01. The sequence continues at coordinate 2,681 of JAJCXS010000141.1, forward strand.
TATGCCTCACGGGGACGGTGCGGACGGCCTACGTTCAGGTTGACGGGATAGGTGATGGCGGCCTCGAAGTCGGCCAGGGCTCCTGCGTGATCATCTTGCTCGTAGCGAGCCACGCCTCGACCCAGGTGGGCTTCGTAGAAGACCCGATGGGTGCCGGTATCGCCTTCCCGATTACTGAAGGTCGTGGACTCGAGCAACTGGACGGCGGCGTCAAAGCGCTCGAGCGCGACGTAACCGCGGGCAAGATCAAGAGTCAGGTCAGGTCGCCGGCTAGCGGCGGAAGACACGGATTCCAGCAGCGCGACAGCGTTCGTGCGCAACCCACGTTCGACCAGGACGCGAGCCAGGTCGCGGTACAGCGTCTGGTCCTCGGCTCGGCCGGCTACGGCACGTTGCAGCCAGGTGGTGGCCTCCTCGAGATCCCCTTCCAGTTTCCATGCATGGATGCCCAGATTACGGGCAGCACCGGATAGGGTCGGGTCAGTGTCCACGGCGCTGCGCCAGGCCACCGCTGCTTCGGCATGTCGGCCTAGACCGGCGTACAGATTGCCGAGGTACATCGCCGCTCTGGCGTCGTCTGGAGTCTCGGCGACCGCGAAGTTCAGCACGGCGAGGGCCTCCGGCCGCGACGGAAAGACATACTCGCCGACTGCGGTGCGGGCGCGTTCGAGCCAAACAGCCGCTTCCGGGTGGTCACCGCGCTGCCCGTGGTAGTAGGCCATGTAGTAGGCAGGGAGGGGGCGCCGCTCGCTCGCCGGTACGGCCGCCCAGCACGCTGCTTCCAACAGCGCGGCGGCGTCGAGAAAGAGTCCCATTTCGGCGAAGGCAAGGCTGGCTTCGATGAACGAGAACTCGGGCTCGCCTAGCCATACACGGGCCCGTTGGGCGAACGCCGGGATCTCCTCGCCGCGTGCGAGTGCATCGATAATGTGCGGCACCAGCCTGAGCGAGCCCGCCTGCGTTGCCTGCTGGGTCAGGTAGCGTACCTGTTCATCCTCGCCAGCGGCGTACGCGGCGATAACCGCGTAGTCGAACAGCCGGGTCCAGTCGCTGCCGCCTACGGCCAGGCCGTCGACAAAAGACTCGAGAGCCGCGGCGTGGTCGCCTCGTTGGGCGGCTATGCGCCCGAGCAAGCCGTGTCCCAGAGCTGCCGTGCCGGGACGCTTGATGGCGCCGGCCGCGGCGTTGCGGGCCGCTTCCAGGTCGCCGTTCCGCAGGCGCGCTACGCCCAGTAGATACCAGTTCATTCCGCTGTCGCCGTTGCGTTCCAGCGAGCGCTCCAACAGCGTTTGCGCGTGGTCGTAGCGGCCGGACTCCAGTTCGAGAACACCCAGGGCGCTCAGGCTGCCGGAGTGGTCGGGATCAGACTCGAGAACGTGGCGATACGCGGCACGCGCTTCGGCGCGATTTCCCTTGCGATCAAGCAGGTCCGCTGCTCGATACCTGGCCTCGATGCTGTCCGCGGGCGCAGAGCTCAGATCGGGAGCCTCGCGTGCCGGGATATGGAGCGGCGAGGTGTACTCGGCGAACGATGCTCCGCTGCTGTCCTCGAGCCGCAAGCGCATCCTCATGGAAGCCGGGTCCGTCGCGCCGGAGGTCGAGTTGACTTCGATCGACTCGGTGCGAGTCGGTGACAGGGACAAGGTCCGCTGCTCGGTGCGCCCGTCTTGACGCTCGATCGTCAGGGTCACATTGCGGAACTCGCGTGTGGAGGCGAAGTCGAAGCGGACCCCTGTGGGGGTTCCGTGTCGCTGGATCGCCACGTCGCGCGTTGCGTATTCGAATCCGTCGCCCAGCCCTGCAACTGGATACCAGTACTCACGCCAGGAGATCTCCTGACCGGGCTCGAGTAGTCCGAAGTCGGCCTGAGTCGGCAACGGGCCGCTCTGCACCTCGATGTAGGGGCCGTCGTCGTCAGTGAGCACCGATTGGGCGGCCAGGCCAGCTTCCGACTCGCCCCAGGTCCATGCCTTTTTCCCCGGTAGCATGTGGTGATCGGCGACCTGGACGATGCCGAAGTCGCGATCGACGTCGTAGGCGCCGAAGAAGTCGAAGTTGACCTCATAGCCGAACACGGACGTGGGCCCGGGGTAGTTGCGCAGCCAGGTCAGGTCGCGGCCCTCGTGGATGGGCCACGAGAAGAATGTCGTGCCGTTGTGGTCGGAGCCGAGCGACATCGGGTAGATATAGCGAGTGCCGGGCGTGTTGGGGAAGGCCGTGTTGTTCCAGAAATAGTAGCTGTGTACGCCGTCGGTCGGGTTGAACAGACGAATGCGCTCGTCCAGCAGTTTGCGCCCCGGATGAAGGGTCAGCGTTACCTGCCAGCCGGTCCGGAAGTTCATCTCCGTGTTGCCGATCAGCAGCGACGCCGATCCGTCCGGATGCTGTACCGGCTGGACGTCGACCGGGGAGAAACTCGTCACCGTGTGACCGTCCGGGCCACGGTTCCATTCGATGCCGCCCGACACCCATGCTCCGCGAAGCGCGATGTGCCCCGGACGGATGACGCGATTGCGATAGAACATCTCTTCGCCGGTGGTCTTGTCGTAGACCGACTGGATGCGGCCGCCGATCTCCGGCAGGCACATCACCCGCAGATGCTCGTTTTCCAGGAACACGGCGCGATACGTTCGATCCTGCCGCGCGGTGCCGAAATTGTCCTGCATGGTGTACGGATAGATGATCGACCCCGAGGTCTCGCGAAAGTGCGGGTTGAGGTCGTCGGCGCCGAGCGCATACGTGGGGATGACCACGGTGTCTTCCCAGACGCGTACAGAGGGCGCGCGCCCTGTCGGCTGTTGTGCCAGACCGACACTGGCGTCGCCGAGCACGGCCGCCAGCACTAGCAGACCCAGCGCGCAGCGCGACGCCGACCTGCTGCCGGCCACTGATTGGCGGAACCTCCAGGGGGCCATCACTCGAACTCCATGGCGCGGAAGACCTCGGGGACGTGGAAGCTCCCGCCGGGAATAGGCGACCAGGCGTCGAGGATCACGTTGCTGTCGGGGTTGTCGGGCCCGTCGGGACGCTTGATACGGAACACGTTGAAGAGCCAGCGATCGCCCGGCGCTGGCGGCAGTGCCACCTCCGTGCTCGGCAACGAACGAAACCCGTCCCACGGCATGCGAACCATGGCGCTCCAGCCGACCGCGGCTCCCGCTTCGTCGCGCAGCGGGATCACCGCGCTGTCGATACCGGCAAAGTCCCACTCGATGTGTGTAGCCAGGTTCGGGTCTCCTCGCTCCACCCACAGGTCGCACAGTGCGTTCGCGGGGTTGATCTCCACCTCGACGTAGTTGCGAAGGTCGCCGTCGGGATCGATGAAGATCTCGACGACTTCCTCTTCCCAGAGCTTGTCGTCGCGCTTCGTGTAGGTGTACCAAGGCGAGCTGTCAATGGCGTCGAACCGTAGCCACAGCGCGTCGGGCGTGCTGAGAGCACGAAAGCTGGTAGGCCACGGAGCCGTGCCCCAATCGATCTGCTCCGCTTCTGCCCAGGCCGCCCGGTGCGCGGCCATCAGCGCTCCCGGATCGGCCCAGCTCTTACGCACCGTGTAGGTATCGTCGTGCTGAGCGGTGGACAGCGCCATGATGGCGGTTGCCACAGTGACGAGTATGGCCGGCAAGACGCTAGGGAGTGAGATCATCTTGACACCAGGGTTACTGTTGAAACGTCCCCGGTAGGATAGCCTCTGTTCCGTCTCTTGGCGCCTTTGTTCCGGGCTTGGCAGCGCCAGTTGGAGGCGTGTCGATACCCGGAGAATCACGGAGATGGCTATGTTGCGTGCCTCGCGTTGGCGCCTTGCCTCGGGCGCTCTCGTTGTTGCTGCCCTCGCGCTCGCCGTGGCGGCGCCCTCGCAGGCTACGCCTCCGCAGGAGGGCGCGGTCGCCGTGGCGCGCGCCTACCGGCAGGCTCACGAGGTGGAGATTCTCCAGGCCTTCAACGAGTTGCTGCGACAGCCCAATTTTGGGCGCAACCTGGAAGACGTCACCGGGCTTGCCGAGTACCTGCAGGCGCAGTTCGAAGCACGGGGCGTGGCGGTAGAACTGCTGCGCTTACCAGACGTGCCGCCGCTGGTCTACGGCGAGATCATCGTGCCTGGAGCCACCCGGACGCTGGGCATCTACGTGCACTATGACGGTCAGCCGGCGACGGGTCCGGATTGGGTCAATGACCCGTACGAGCCGGTGCTCTACAACGATCGAATGGATCTTGGCGGCGAGCCGATCGGCATGCCGGCAGCGGGGGAAGCGGTCGATCCGAATTGGCGCATCTACGCGCGCTCCGCGTCGGACGACAAGGCGCCGCTGCCCGCCCTGCTGTCCGCTTTGGATGCGCTGCAGGGGGCCGGGATCCCGCTGACCTCGAATATCAAGTTCTTGTTCGAGGGCGAGGAAGAGATTGGGTCGGTCCACCTGCGCGATTACATCGAGGCCTACGGCGACAAACTCGGCGTGGATCTTTGGCTGTTCTGCGATGGCCCCGTCCATCAGACGGGCGCGCCGCAGGTAGTGTTCGGCGTGCGTGGTGTTACCGGTATGGACCTCACGGTCTATGGTCCGGCGCGTCCTCTGCACAGCGGACACTATGGGAGCTGGGCGCCAGTGCCGGGGCAGATGCTCGCGGAGTTGCTTGCCTCGATGAAGGACGCCGATGGCAATGTTCTGGTCGAGGGGTTCTACGATAGCGTCGTACCGCTAGGACGTGGTGAACTCGAGGCGCTGGGCCGGCTCCCGGTGCCGGATGAGCAGCTGCGGGCGGATCTCGGTATCGGCTGGACCGAGGGGACCGAGACGCTCTCCGAGCGGCTGCTGCTGCCGTCGCTCACCGTCAAGGGGCTCGCATCCGGCTCGGTCGGCGCGGCGGCCCGCAACGTGATTCCCGATCGCGCCGAGGCAGCACTCGGACTGCGCCTGGTGAAGGGGAACGATCCCGAGCACATGCTCGACCTGGTCGAGGCGCACATTGAACGGCAGGGGTTCCATATCGTTCGCCAAGACCCGGACTTGGAGATGCGCCAACGGTTTCCCCGGTTGGCAAAGGTCACACGGGAGGGGGGCTACCCGGCAGCGCGCACCGACATGGGGCTGCCAGTGGTGGAGGAAGTCATCGATGCCGTGCGCGCCGCTACCGACCAGACGGTTCTAATGGTGCCGGCTCTCGGAGGATCGCTGCCGTTGTACCTCTTCACCGAGAACATGGGCGCGCCGGCGCTGATTCTGCCGATCGCCAACCACGACAATAATCAGCACGCCTCCAACGAGAACATCAAGCTTGCGAACCTCTGGTACGGAATCGATCTGTACGCCAGCCTGCTGACCATGCGATGAGGCGCCGCGCGAGGTTCGCGTGCTCGACCACACTGCTCATGGCAGCGATGTCGTGCGACGGTGCGACGCGCGTCGCGGTGCCACCGCAGGAGGTCGTGGAGGTGCGCCTCGCGCTGTTCAACATTCGCGAGCTGTCGGCCGCCAAGATCGCCGAGGTCGCCGATGATGGAGTCGGCACGAATCTACAGCTACGGGCCGCCGCGGAGATCATCAAAGAAGTTCGACCCGACATTCTCGTGCTCAACGAGGTCGACCACGACTACGATGCCGTGGGCGAGCCGCTCACTACTGCCGCGCGCGCTTTTGCGGCGGCCTACCTGGAGACCGGCACGGCTCCGCTGGAATACCTGTACGCCTATGCCGAGCCCAACAACACCGGCATCCTGAGCGGCGTCGATCTCGATGGCGATGGCCTGGTGGCAACCGCCGAACACCAGGGGAGTCGCGAACACGGCGACGACGCCTTCGGGTTCGGTGTCTATCCAGGGCAGTACTCGATGGCGGTACTGTCCAGGCACCCGTTGATCAGCGGCGAGTCGCGCACGTTTCAGAACCTGCTCTGGCGCGACCAGCCTGACAACCACTTGCCGGAAGGGTTCTACGGTGACGACGCGCTTGCCGTGTTGCGGCTTTCCAGCAAGTCGCATCAGGACGTTCCCGTAGCGGTCAACGGACAGCGGTTACGGTTGTTTCTGTCACATCCCACGCCGCCGGTTTTCGACGGCGATGAGGACCGCAACGGACGCCGTAACTTCGACGAGATCATGCTGTGGCGCCAGTACATCGACGGCGAGCCGGGCCTGGTGGACGATGGCGGCCGCGCCGGAGGATACGAGGCAGGCGTGCCGTTCGTGATCGTGGGCGATCTCAACGCCGCCGAGGGCGACCTACCGGTGTACGACGGTGTGTCTGCCATCGATCAGCTGCTACGCCACACCGCAGTTCAGGATCCGGCGTCGTGGCTCGTCAGCGACGGTGCCCCGAGCCAGGATGTGCGCGCCACGACGGAGTTCTCTGGTCGCGGCCGCCGGATTGACTACATGCTACCGAGCCGCGGAATCGAGATTCTCGACGGTGGGGTGTACTGGCCGGCGGCCGATGCTGACGCAGAGGGCAACGCGCGCGCCCTGTTGGCGTCGGACCATCGTCTGGTGTGGCTCGACCTGCGGCTACCGGTCAGCCCGTTGCCCGACTAGCCTTCGCTGCTAGCGGTGACTGCCACCGAGACCGGTCCCCGGCCGACGATGACGGTGGCGACCACCGACGCTGACGCCACGTCGATCACTGAGACGCTGCGCGAACCGCTGTTTGCGACCAGGATTCGCTTGCCGTCGGGCGTGAAGGCCAGACCCTTGGGCTTACGCCCGACGTCGACGTCGACGGCCGTTCGCTTGGTGAAGATGCGGACCGCGTTGGCCGCCATTCTCGTCACCGCGGCCCTGTTGTTCTCCGTCGGGCTGTAGGCGCCCGCCCAGGGTCCGTCGGGAACTGCCAACGCTTGGTCGATCCTGCCCTTCTTGACGTTGATGAGTGTCACCGTGGCGTCCGTTGGGCTGGTCACGGCAATTTCCCGGCTCCTGCGATGGAACGCGACCGTCATGGGCTTGTTTCCGATAGCGAGAGTCGTCCTTGGTCTGCGCGCCGACGGGAGATCGCGGGCGCGGAAGATGTCGAGCGTTCCGTCGCCGCTGTTGAGCACGGCGACCCACTTGTCGTTGGGCGAATAGGCCATGGATCCCGGACGTTTGCCCACCGGGGTCTTGGCGCCCGCACCTTCCTCGATGACGAGCTGAATCATGTTCTCCTTGAGCAGGGAGACGTAGGCGAACTCGGCACCGCTCGGGAGCGCGATGTCCTGGGGTTTGCGGCCCACGTCGAACGCCTGCCCGACGCCATGATCAGCATCGACGACGACGATTTGATTCGCATTCTGAACGGCGACGACGGCAAGCGACTCGCCGGCTCCCTTGATACCCAGCGGCTTCTTGCCCACCTCGTGGGTTGCCAAGACCGCGTACGTATCGAGATCGATCACGGTGACCGTGCCGTCCTTGGCATTGGTCACCCAGCCGAGATAGCTCTTGGCCGCGCCGTGCGTAGCGTTGGGCGCGAGCGTGGCGATTGCGGCGACTAGAAGGACGGCGGCGCACACAAGCGCGAGTCGGGTCTGGTGGGTCTTCATCGGTTCCTCCTTCGCGAGCGACAAGCTCAGCGGATTTAAGGCGACCCGAAGATCCTATTTTAACTCAATACGGGTCAGGCGGACCAGGGGCAGGCTCAGTGTGCGTCGCGGTTCTTGCCCCGGATCTGCTCCCACTGTTCCACGGTCCGCGGCCAGTCCTTCTTGAGGAGTTGCGAGAGCACGCGGTCGGCGAACACCTGTCCCTTGGTCTGGCAGGTGGCGCAGTAGTTCACCTCACGCGAGGCATACCGGATGCGCTGCACCGGATCTCCGCATCGCGGGCACGGCTCGCTGAAGCGGCCATGCACCGCCATGCCGGCGCGGAACGCGGTGACCTTGTCGGGGAAACCATCGCCGACTTCCTCGCGAAGAGTTTCGGTCCAATGGTTCAACGTTGTTCGAGTGCTCGCGTACAGCGTCGCGACCTCGGCGTCGCTGAGTCTCGATGTCCAGGTGAGAGGCGATAGCCGTGCATGCCACAGAATCTCGTCGGAGTACGCGTTGCCGATTCCCGAGAACAACTGCGGCGAGGTCAAGGCGCGTTTGAGCGTGCGGTTCTGTTCGCGCAGCCGAGCGGCGAATGCCGCGGCGGTCGCATCGAGAGTCTCCAGTCCTCCCGGGTCGTGTTCGGCCAGGGCGCGGCGGCCGCGGAGGACATGTAGCGATGCGCGTTTCTTGGCCCCCGCCTCCGTCATGACAAGGCTCCCGTTGTCGAAATCCAGGGCTGCCAGGCCGATCTTGGCAGGCACTTTGACTCCCGACTCTCGCCACCGGAACCTACCGGCGATCATTAGGTGAAACACGAGAAACATCGACTCGTCCATCTCCATGACGATGCGTTTGCCCAGACGTTCGATGCCGAGCACGCGCTTGCCGTGCGCGGCGTGAAGCGGCGGGTCGAAGGTGCGCAACAAGAAAGGACTGGCGATGCGCGCCGCGGAAAGGCGCCGCCCAACGACCCGGCGCGCGAGACACTCGACGTAGACCGTGACGTCGGGCAGCTCTGGCATTGGAGCTACATTTCGAAGCGCTTCAGACGCCCGACGATGTGATCGCAGGCGCGGGCGGTCAGCGCCATGTAGGTAAGCGAAGGGTTCTGGCAGGCGGAGCTGGTCATCGCGGCACCATCGACAACGAATAGGTTCGGGACATCCCAGCTCTGGTTGAAGCCGTTCAGCACCGACGTTCTCGGATCGCGACCCATGCGCGCCGTGCCCATCTCGTGGATACACAGACCGGGGGGCGTACCCACCGTTCGCATCTCGATGTTCTTCGCGCCCGCCGCGGCGAGCATCTCGGCGGCCTGTTCGGCAGCGTCTTGCTGCATGACGAGTTCGTTCTGTCGCCAGCGCATGCTGATTCGCAGCGCCGGGATGCCCCACGCGTCCACCACTGCAGGATCGATCATCGCGCGGTTGTCGGCATAGGGAAGGCACTCCCCCCAGGCGCCGATCGACATCCGCCAGTCGCCAGGTCGCGTCAGTCGCTCCTTAAGAGTCGCGCCGAATCCAGCCTCGCTGGTGCCGCGGTTCCAGTCGGGGCGATAGGCGCTGCCTTGATAGCCGTAGCCGCGGACGAAGTCGGGATGTTGGTCGGTCACGTTGCGGAAGCGGGCGATGTAGGCGCCGTTGGGTCGTCGGCCGAAGTAGCTCTGATCGGACCAACCATCGAAGGCTCCTGCCGCCCCGACGCTCATCGTGTGGTCCATGAGATAGCGACCCACCGCGCCGCTCGAATTGCCGAGCCCCTCGGTGAACTCCGAGTTAGCGGAATTCAACAGGATTCGGGCCGACTCCAGCGTCGATGCCGCCACCACCACCACGCGGGCGCGAAACTCCACCACATCGTGGCTCTCGCGATCGATCACCGTCACCCCGGTGGCCCTGCCGTCAGACCAGTCCACTTGCCGGACGACGCTGTTGGGTCGCAGCGTCATGTTGCCGGTGGCCTCCGCCGCGGGCAGCGTGGCGTTGAGGCTCGAGAAGTAGGAACGCGTAATGCAGCCACGGTGGCAGGGGCCACAGTAGTGACACGCAGCCCGCCCGTTGTGGGCCTGCGTGAGTACCGCGGTGCGTCCCGGCGTGAGCACACGGACGCCGCCCCAGCGTTCCCCGATTGCCTGGCGAGCGTGTTCTTCTACACAGTTGAGCGGCATGGCCGGCAGGAAGCGTCCGTCAGGCAACTGGCCGAGCTGCTCTGCCCGGCCGCTAATCCCTGCGAAGCTCTCGACGTGGTCGTACCAGGGGGCGAGGTCGGCGTAACGCAGAGGCCAATCGATACCGATACCGTCGCGTTCCGCGGCGCCGAAATCCAGGTCGGAGAGGCGATAGCTCTGTCGCGCCCACATGATCGATTTGCCGCCGACCTGGCGCCCGCGGATCCAGTCGAAGGGCTGGTCTTTCGGCGTCGTGTAGGGGTTGTCGACATCGTCGACGAAGAACTTCTCAGCGAGTTCGTCGCAGGCATAGCAGCGGCTCTGCACTTTCTGGCGGTCGCGTTGCCGACGCCGGTCGCGAAGTCCGCGAAACGGTTGTTCGTAGGGCGGGACGTGTTCGACGTAGTCGCGCTCGGGCACGATCATCGGCCCGGCCTCGAGGACCAGCGTGTCGAGCCCGGCCTCGGTTAGTTCCTTGGCGGCCCATCCGCCGGTGATGCCCGTGCCCACGACGATCGCGTCGTAGACCTTGCGAGCACCCCCTGGTCGCCTCTCGGGGCGTCGGGCGATCATGACGGCTCTCCGATGTTTACGCACGGTTCCCAGCGGCCGGGGAACGGGTTCCACCTGAGCGTCTCGGTCATGCCGGGCTCGGAGGTGAAGTAACCCAGCAAGGTCAGCCGTTTAATTTGGTAGAACGGATGCTCGGGGGCCGAGGGCACGCGCCGATCATCGGGGCCCTCGACGTACTCGTCGGCCGGCGCCGCTCGATCGCCCAGCAGCAACGCGGCGACCTCCGCATCCAACGTCGTCATCAGCGCCAGTTGCTGAGCTGCGCTGCAGTCGACCAATAGGTGGCCGTGCTCATCGAGCGCGCGGCGATCGACCTGGTCGATTGCTCCCAGGAAGCCCTCGCGCTCAGCCGCATCCATCCAGCTGTGCAACAGCATGTCGATGAACTCTGCGACCTTGGCGTCAGTGGCGCCCGGTGTGTCGGTGCGCGGCAGGATCATCTCGGCGGCCTGGCGCAAGGTGGCGGCTCGGTGCGCGTCAAGAGCCTGAAACGAGGTGGGGGCCGAGCTGGCTCGTGCCGCACGGCCGATCTCGAGCAAGGTCTCGAACGGCAAGGCGCTCAGTGCAGAGGTGGCCGCGAGTCCACGCATGGCATCACGACGGTTCATGGAACTTCCTGATGTCAATCATCCATCTGGCTCCAAATATCGCCGACGGTGTAGCCGTCGGGAAACGGATCCTCGGGGTCCACTACGTATTGCGCGGTACCGGTTATCCATGCCGTGCCGGTGATCGTTGGAATGACCGCCGGCACGTCTCCTACGCGGGTCTCGCGCACGAGCCGGCCCGTGAAGGTCGTTCCGAGAACGCCTTCGTGGACAAAATCCTGATGCAGCGGTAGCTCGCCCTTCGCCCAAAGGGTCGCCATCTTGGCGCACGTCCCGGTGCCGCAAGGCGAGCGGTCGAGCGCCGACTTCCAGGAGCTGGGACGATCCCAGTCGAGCTTGCCGGTCGAGACGATCACGTTGTTGCGGCGATGGGCACCCGGAGTCAGTGGCGGCGCGGACAGTTGCCCGATCGTTATGCCGCGCATGGCGGTGTTCTGAGGGTGGACGGGTTCGTCGAGTTGTTCCTGCGCTGCGGCCTTGATCATCTCGCCAACCCGCGCGGCCTCACCCGCTTCCTCGGGAGTCAGTGTGAGACCCACTTGATCGGCATCCGCGATTACGTAGAACATGCCGCCCCACCCGACATCGACGACGATGCGGCCGAGTTGGGGTACATCCAGTTCAGCGCCCAAGTAGACGGCGTACGCGGGCACGTTCTCGAACGTAACGGTCTTCACCTTGCCCTGCTGCACCTCGGCGCGGATCGGAATCAGGCCGGCCGCGGACTCGAGCGTGAACTCGTTCAGGCCCTCGTGCGAGGGCACCATGCCGGTCTCGACCAGGACCGTCGCTACCGCGATCGTGTTGGTGCCTGACATCGATGGATACTCGACCTGTTCCATGATCACATAGCCAGCGACCGCCTCAGGATGACTCGATGGCAGGATCAGGTTGCAGTTGGCTGCCGGGTATCCACGAGGTTCGCGGACCATGCGCTTGCGGATGTGGTCCGCCTCTTGCTCGAGGTAGATCTTCTTATCGAAGATCGTGTCGCCCGGGACGTCGAGAACTCCACCGACAATGACGCGCCCCGGCTCGCCGCACACATGGGTGTCGACGGCATGTATGACCTCGGTGATTCGCATTCGTCCGCGTCCTCCTTGCGAAATGCGTCACAGTCCGGACAATAGGGCAGCGTCGGAAACTACCACGGAGCAAGCATGAACCGCAGAGAAGCAATTCAGGGGCTGGGTGCTGCCGCGCTGGTGGGGGCTTCGGGACACGCGGCCGCGATGACGCCGCCCGGCGTTCAGCAGCGACGACTGCGACAGTCCGTCGCGCGATGGTGCTACGCGAGCATGCCGATCGAGGATCTGTGTGCGGCAGTGGCTGACCTCGGTATGCCTGCGATCGATCTTCTGGAGATCGACGAATGGCCGGTGGCGAAAGACCACGGCCTGGTGGTTTCCGTCGGCATGCCGAACGCCGGAACGATCCGGCAGGGCATCAACGATCCACGTAACCACGAGGCCATCGTCGACGGGTTTCGCGCCAATATTCCGAAGGCCGCGGCAGCAGGCGTGCCCAGTGTCATTACTTTCTTCGGCAACCATGTGGGCGGCATGCGTCGAGCCGATGCTCTGCGCAACAGCATCGCCTGCATGAACGAGTGCGCGCCCATCGCCGAAGATCATGGCGTGACGATCGTCATCGAGATGCTCAATTCGAAGGTCGACCATCGCGGCTACATCGGCGACAAGACCGCCTGGGGCGTGGAGATCGTGGAGGCCGTCGGCTCGGAGCGGGTGAAGCTCCTGTACGACATCTACCACATGCAGATCATGGAGGGAGATGTCATCCGGACGATCCGAGACAACCACCAGTTCTTCGCGCACTACCACACCGGCGGAGTGCCGGGGCGGGCCGAGATCGACGAGACCCAGGAACTGTTCTATCCGGCGATTGTTCGCGAGATCCTGGCGACGGGGTTCGATGGTTACCTGGCCCACGAGTTCATTCCGCGCAGCGACGACCCCATCGGTTCGCTCGCAGCGGCCGTGCGGCTTTGCGACCAATGAGCGACGGCGCGCCAGGGGGAACCGTGCAGGTACGAAGCCCGCGACCGCCGGTACGACGTCTGCGTGATCGGCTCGGGCGCCGGTGGCGGCATGGCGGCAAAGGTGCTGACCGAGGCCGGCGCCACGGTGCTCCTTCTCGAAGCCGGTCCGAGCTGGGCTGCGCAGCAAGACTCTGGTCGCTCGATGGTGAGCCCTACACGGTTGCCGAAGACGAGGCTTTTCGCTGGTTCCGCGTGGGCGAGCTCGGCGGCCGGACAAATCACTGACGAACGGGCGCAAATCTTGTTGGAGCGGCAACCCAACGTCGGCTGACTTACGAGACCACTACTTTTCGGCAGCGCGCGTGCGCTAGACTCTGCGCACTTCAAGGCGAGAAGTCCTCTCACGCCGCCCCCCGCGCCCCCTCGTAAGGGCCGTGACGCTGGCGCGAAGAGGCCCCAGGGAGGTCTCTATGTCAGTTGTGTACGGGTCAAGGTGGCCTGCGGGTAGAATTGCGGCTGCGGCTCTGATGTTGTTACTCGCAACATCGCTGGTGAGCAGCGCACAAGAACGGCCCCAGTTTCGGGCCACGGTCGAAGTAGTCCAGCTGCAGGTCGCGCTCGAGGATGCTCGCGGCGATCACATGCCGAACCTCACCCGCGAGGACTTCGTGCTGCGGGTCAACGGCCGGGTCCGAGATCTCACCGCGATCTATGAAGTCGACCTGCGTCAGATTCAGCCAGACGAGGAAGAGGATCGCTTCATTCCGGCGGGCGGATGGCGGCAGTTTCTGCTCTTCTTCGACTTCAGTTTCACCACCAAGCAGGGCGTGCGGAGGGGCCAGGAAGCGGCGCTGGAGTTTGTCCAGAAGTTCGTTCATCCCCAGGACCTGATCGGAGTGGCCACTTACTCGACCGTAGGCGGGCTCCAATTGGTGTCGCCGTTCACGGCGGACCGCGGTCAGGTCATGGACGCGATTCGAGGTTTCGGACTCAACCGGTCGCAGTTCATCGTCGACTCGGCCGGTTTCGCGGTGCAGCCGCTGGCGGATCTCTATGACCTGCAGGTAGCGGCGCCCGCGGCGCCCGCGGCCAGCACGCGGGCGACGCTCGATACCCTGCTCGAGCAGGTCCTTCTGACTGGCTATCTGGACGCTGACAGGGCCGACTTTCGCCGTTATCGCGAGGAAGCGATCAACTATGTCGATCAGCTCATCGACCTGGGTACACTGCTGACGGCAACGCGTGGCCGCAAGCACGTGCTGTTGTTTTCGGCGGGTTTCTCCGATGAGGTGCTGTCGGGACAGACACTCGACGAACTGTCGAACGACGCCGCCCTGCTCCAGTCAGGGGAGTCGTTCAACATCAATACCGAGTCGCGCTTCGGCAGCGCCGACCTGCGCCAGAGCCTGGAGCAGGCGATGAAGAGCCTGCAGTCGTCCGACACGGTCTTTCACGCGCTCGACGTCGGCGGGCTCGGCAACGGGGCCATCGACGACACGTTCCAGACGACGCGCAGCAATCGACAGGGGCTGTCGTACATTGCGGATGGCACCAACGGTACGATCGCGTGGAATACGAACGATCTCACGCCGTTTCTGGCGGACTTGGCGGAGACGACCAGCCGGTACTATGTGCTCGCCTATCGCAAGGATGCCGACGACCCGCCGGTCGTTCAGCTCGACGTGGCGGTGCGCAAGCCGGGCGTAAAGGTTACCGCCGCGCCGCGCAGGTTCGCGCCGCCGCCCGCATACGCCGACATGGACGAGCCGCAGCGGCAGCTGCAATTGGCGGAGTACATCAGCAAGGGCATCGAAGAAGAGAGCATGACGTTCGATGTGCGCGCGATGCCGTTCGCGGGCGACCGTCGTGTGAACAGAGTTGCTGTCGTAGTGGAGATCCCCAATCAGCAACTGCAGGAGCTGGCGGCAATTCGCGGCGACGCCGCTACGGAGATTGATCTACTCGGTTACGTAATGGACAACGATGGCCAGATGCGTGACCTGTTCAGCCGCCGGGTGAAGCTCGACCTGAACCGCATGGTGGGCCGCCTCGACGGGCTGCCTTTCCGCTACTACGACCTGCTCTGGGCGCCGCCCGGCGAGCACAAGGTGCGAGTCCTGGTACGCGACACCGCAGCGGGTCTCCTGAGCACCCGGACCCTGCAGATCGAGGTTCCGGGCTATCACAATGCCCCCGGCGTCGTGGTGAGTGGGCCGGTTCCGCTGGACTGGGCTCACCCGGGGTTGTTGATGCGTGGGCTCGATGCTGCCGCGCCTCCGGCGCATCGTCTGGGAGGGCCAGTGGCCTATCCTTTCACCGTTGGCGATCAGGAACTGACGCCGCAGGTGTACTCGCTCAGCGCGCCGGGCGGGAGCTTCCACTTCATGCTCGTTGCCCACAACCTGGGCCGGCATCCCTTCACGGGCGAGGGGCAGACTTCGGTCGTCGCTCGGGCGATCGATCAGTTCGGCGCCGAGCACGAGGTGGGCACGGTCAAACTGATCGCGCGATCGTACGATCCGCAGTCGGATGCTACGACGATGCTGGTCGAGGCTGTCCTGCCAAATCAGCTCGGCGAGGGTGCCTATCTGCTCGAGATCGACGTTCTCGATGCCATCAGCGGCGAGACGGTGCAGAAGACGTTGCCCTTCCTGATCACCGCGGCAACTGCGACCGACGACTAGCCGCGCGGACTGCCGGCTGGCTGGCGGTCCGCTAGGGCAGGCGTTGGCGAACCAGGCGGTCGAGTTGGCCTCGCGCCCGTAGTGCGTCTTCGGGCCGACCCAGGTGATCGTAGAGCAACGTCAGCGCTTGCCATGTGTCTGGGCGCTCGGGGTTGAGGCGAGCCGCCTCTTCCAGGGCCTCGAGCGCTTCGTCGGGTCGGCCAAGCTCCATCAACGTCAAGCCGCGGTACAGCCGCAGCGTATCGTTGGCACCCATGATTGTGGTTGCCTGGTCGAGTAGTTCCAGCGCTTGTGCCGGCTGACCGAGGCGGTACCGGGCGTAGCCCTCGCGCAGGATCATCTGCCCGCGTTGCTGGAGTTCCTCCTCGGCTCCGCCGCTGGCGGCGCGGCGGGCATCCTGCACCTCGGCAAGCAAGGTCTGGCTGCGTTCTGTCTCTCCCGCACGTCGTAGCGCGAGAGCCAGGTTGTACTTGGCCTCGGTGTGCCCCGCATCAAGACTCAGGGCGAGTTCCAGATCGGTCGTCGCTGCAGGCATCTCGCCCTGCCGCATGAGCACCATGCCGCGCAGGTAGTGGGTCGCGGCATCGCCCGCTAGCAGTGCCACGGCTCGGTCGAGGGCCACGCGGGCCTCGCTCGCGCGATTCGCGTCGAGATGTACCTTGCCAAGTTCGCGCCACGCGGCACCGTACTCGGGTTCGAGCTCGGTGGCTCGCGCGAACGACTGCGCCGCGGTCGCATCGGCCAGGTTGATCTGCGCCACGCCGAGCCAGTACCAGGCCTGGCCGCCGCCGCCGCCGTCAATCGCTCGCTGGTGGGCCGCCGCTGCCGCGGCATAGTCGCGGTCGGCGGAGGCGAGGCGGCCCAGAAGAATCTGCACAGACGGCGTGTCAGTAACCACACCGGGAAGCTCGGCGAGAAGCTCGCGTCCGCTGTCGATCAGGCCCAACTGAAGGTAGAGACGGCTCAACGCTACGCTGCCTCGGGGTTCGCCGGGGCGGTACCGCAGGCCCTCTCGGTAGAACTCGGCGGCGATTAGCGCTGTCTCGAAGGCAGACGCCTCAGCGGCCGCCATTTCGCCCAGGAGTAGCCATGCGTCGGCGTGCCTGGGATCTGTCTCGAGCAGGGCTCCGAGCTTGGCGCGCGCTTCCGGCACACGGTCGAGCGCGCGCAGGGCGATGGCGCTACCGTACGTGGCGCTCACGTCGGCCGGGCGGAGCTGGAGGGCCACCTCGAACGCGGTAAGGGCCTCGGCGAAGCTCCCAGACTGCAATGCCGCCGTGGCTAACAGATAGTGGGCGCTGAACTCGCCTGGCGCGGCCCGTACGAGTTCGCGTGCCGTCGCGCGGGCTTCCGCTGTTCTCCCGGTCTGCATCAGCGCCTGTGTCAACAGGGCGCGCGAGTCGCCGTCGGCGGGGTCGATCCGAGCTGCAGCCTGGAGTTCACCAATTGCCGCGGCCGTGCGGCCGGCCGCGAGGTAGGCGCGCCCGAGGCCCAGTCGGGCTGGATAGTAGTCGGCGGCAACGAGCGAGGCCGCTTCCAGCAGTTCGGTGGCGCCGGCAACATCACCGGCGGCCAGCAGGGCGTTGCCCAGGAATGCCTGTGCTGCCGGGTGTCCCGGGCGAACGGCGAGCGCCGCGCCGAACGCGCTCTGTGCGGCGGCGAATTCGCCGGCCTGCAGGGCTGCGGCGCCTCTCGCCATGGCTTCGTCGAAGCCGTCACCCTGGTAGACCGGCACGGCCCCGATCAGCAGCGCTGCTAGCAGCGCTGCCGTGAGGCCGCGGACGGCGCGGTGTGGCTGAATCATTCCTCTTCGATCGTGATCATCGCGTTGGCGTTCAGCGGCCCTTCCACCACCTGCTCTCCACCGGACGGCCAGGTGACTGTAATGCGGTCGATGGTCGTGGCCTCGTCGAGGCCGAAGTAGAGCGGCACGGAACTCTGTGTCAGGTAGCCGGTCTTGCCGTCGGCGAACCGCGTGACCTCCAGATCGCCGGCCTGCACGGTGACATAGGCGCCGATCGCGTCGCGATTCGAGAACGTCCCGACCAGCTTTACGCCGAGCCAATTGACGGTGCGTCGCTCCGACAAGTTCGAGATCAGCACTTGCGGGGCGGCACCGAACTCGCCCGTAATGATGTCCAGATCACCGTCGTTGTCGATGTCGACGATGGCCGACGTGCGTGTGCCGAGCGTGCCCATCACGGTGACTTCCCGATCGCTATTGGCACACAACTCGTGGTCGGCATCAGCGCCGCCGCACTGCAGGTCAAACCACGGGGTGTGCGTGGCTGCATTGGCGCGCGGCTCGAGACCAAGAACGAACTCTGCCGCCGCGAAACCGCTGCCGGCTTCGTTCAACAACATCGAGTTGATGTGGTAGCGGAACGGGTAGTTCATGCTCGAGGCGATGAAGACATCCTGGTAGCCATCGGCGTTGATATCACCGGCACTGGTGCCCCATGGCCAGAAATTCTCGAGGCCGAGTTCATCGGAGCGTTCGGCGAAACTGCCGTCGCCGGCGTTGTGCCAGAAGGCGTTGCCGAGGATGTTGTTGCTGGAGTCTTGGTAGAAGCGTTCGGCGTTCTCGATTTGCGGCTTTGCGGTCTCGAGTTCCGGGCCAACCTCGGCGGACATGTCTGAGTGCATGTCGGTGAGGAACAGATCCATGGCGCCGTCGTTGTCAAAGTCGAACGCCTGCACTCCCATGGCGCCCCACGGCGTGCGCGGGAAGACGCGAGCCGTCTGGGCAGCGAAGCCGCGGCCCTCGTTGTTCACGTAGTAGTGGTCGTCGCCCTGCATGTTGGTGACGTACAGGTCGGCAAAGCCATCGCGGTTGAAGTCGACAACACTGGCGTCGCCACTCCAAGACGTATCGACGAGGCCGGCGGCCGAAGAGACGTCGGTAAAACGAGTGCCATCGAGATTGCGATAGAGAATCGACTGCTCGGCGCGGTCAGAGAACAGGTGCCCTTGGAATGCGTCCTCGCGCGCCAGCCAGAAGCCGTCCCCGCGCTCCTGCATCGTGTAATCGCCGACGTTGGTCACGAACAGATCGAGGAACCCGTCGGCGTCGTAGTCGAGGAACGACGCGCCCGATGAGTGGCCGACATAACCGACGCCGCTGACATCGGTGATATCGGTGAATTGCCCGGAACCGTCATTCCGAAACAGGGCGTTGCCGCCGCGTACCGAGGTCGCGAAGAGATCCGGATCACCGTCGTTGTCGATATCGGCGAAAGAGGCGCCCACGCCGACGCGGTCCGCCAGAGCGATCGTGTCGCTGCTGATGTCCTCGAACTTGCCGTCGCCGAGGTTGCGCCACAACTCGTTGCCGCCGAGTTGTGTGACGAAGTACAGATCGAGGAGGCCATCCCCATCTACGTCCGCCACGGCAAGGCCGTTGCCGTGGTCGTAGTGCGCCGCCTTGTAGGTCTTGGCGGCGTCGTCTACCACCTGATGACGGAAGGTGATGCCACTTGCGCTGACCTGGTCGGTGAA
>JAJCXS010000142.1 GCA_029263335.1 Acidobacteriota bacterium
GGCTTCCAGCTCGCCGCCGTGCACCCGGGCCCAGAAGGCCTGCCCTTCAATGACGAATTGATACGCTTCGTCGACCTCTTGGGCGGCAGCCTCGTCGAATCGACCGCGCAGGGCGATCACCGTCCAGTCTGGACGCCATGATAGCTCCGGGTCCGTCGCACCGAGCAGATCCACGCCCCATTTGGCGAGGCTGACGATGACCGGTTCGAGCCCGCGGCCGCGGCGCGTCAACTCGTACACCGTGGAGGCAGCGGGTGGAGGCAGTTCACGGCGCTGAATAACGTCTTCGGCCAGTAGTCGCTTGAGGCGATCCGCGAGGTGGTTGGTTCCAATACCGGGCAGCCCGTCGATAAGATCGGTATACCGCCGCGGGCCGATCATCAGTTCCCGGATCAGGAGCAGCGTCCACCGATCACCGACGAGGTCGAGAGATCTGGCTACCGAACAGTATTGGTTGTACGAACGTCTGGGCATGGCAACCAGGAGCGACTTGCGTCATAAGTGTGAATGTGAAAACGCAAGTGAATACTATATGAAAAGTAAGTATAGCGTGGAAGCCCCGATGCCGATTGCGGGCAGCACGTCGCGCTTGGCGCTCTGGCTTCTCCCGCAGTGGGCATGGCGAGTCGACGCGCATCTTGGGGCCCAGTAACCTGTCGGCGATCGAATTCGCCCCGGCCGGCCGCGTCATTCGCGCAGAGGATTATTCCTGAATGAGAAGACCGTTCGATCCGATGCGATGCTACGCGCACGGGCCGTGGGCGATGCTGCTGGCCGTGGCCGCGGTGGTGGGCGCTGGCTGTGCGCCGAGCCCGGTGGTCACCGAGAGTAGCGACGGAGAGGTCGCGCAAGCGGTGATCGCCCCCGTGGCGTTGATTCCCATGCCGGCCTCGTTGCTGGAGGGAGACGGGTTCTTTCGCCTGACCACGGAGACCGTTGTCGACACCGTGCCGGTGTTTGCCGAGGTGGTCGAAAGGCAGATTGCCGCGCTGCGACGCGCTACGGGCCTCGTACTCGGATCCGGGGACGCCGGCGAGCGCATCCGTGTCGAGGAGGCTCCGGATCTGGCCGAAGAGGAGTACACACTGCGGGTGAGCTCCGAGGGCGTGACGATAGCCGCCTCGGACTCAGCGGGCGTGTTCTACGCGTTCCAGACACTGCGGCAGCTTCTGCCGGCGGAGATCGAATCGTCGACGGCTGTGACCGGTGGCGATTGGGTGATGCCGGCCGTGGCGATCGCCGACGCGCCCCGGTTCCCTTACCGCGGTATGCATCTCGACGTGGCCCGCCATTTCTTCGACATAGATTTCGTCAAGAAGTACATCGACACCATGGCGAGATTCAAACTGAACCGCTTTCATTGGCACCTGACCGAGGATCAGGGATGGCGCATCGAAATCGATGCCTATCCGAAGCTGACAGAGGTCGGCGCTTGGCGCGACGAGAGCCCGCTCGAAGACAATCTCGATCCGTACGTTGGCGACGGCGTGCCGCATGGCGGCTTCTACACGAAGGACCAGATTCGTGAGGTCGTCGCCTACGCCGCCGAGCGATTCATCACCGTGATTCCGGAAATCGAGATGCCCGGGCACGCGACCGCGGCGCTGGCGGCCTACCCCGAGCTCGGTTGCACGGACGAGCAGCTGCGGGTGTCGACGACTTGGGCCGTGCACGAGACCATCTATTGCCCCCAGGAGGCGACGTTCGAATTCATCGAGACCGTGCTCGCCGAGGTGGTCG
Source organism: Acidobacteriota bacterium (assembly GCA_029263335.1). GTDB lineage: Bacteria > Acidobacteriota > UBA890 > UBA890 > WLXD01 > WLXD01. The sequence goes on from JAJCXS010000142.1 coordinate 1,741, forward strand.
AGCTGTTTCCGTCGGAATACATCCACATCGGCGCCGACGAGGTGCCAAAACGCCAGTGGCGGGCCAGCCCGGTAGCGCAAGAAGTGATGCGGCGCGAGGGGCTTGCGAACGAAGAGGAACTGCAGAGTTGGTTCATACGGCGGGTCGAGGGGCAGCTCAGGTCGCACGGCCGGCGACTTGTCGGATGGGATGAGATCCTCGAGGGTGGTCTGGCGCCAGGCGCGACGGTGATGTCCTGGCGCGGCATCGACGGCGGCGTCGAGGCGGCTCGGCAGGGACATGACGTCGTCATGTCCCCGGTCGAGCATGCGTACTTCGACTTCTACCAGGGCGACCCGGAGAGCGAACCTCTGGCGATGAACTGGGCGGGGTTCGGTATCTCGCTGGAGACGGCGTACTCATTCGAGCCGGTGCCCGACGTCTTGACCGACGAAGAGGCGCGACACATCCTTGGCCCCCAGGGCAACCTCTGGACCGAGTACATCGCGACGCCGGAGCACGCGGAGTACATGGCGTACCCCCGCGCGCTCGCGTTGGCAGAGGTCGGCTGGAGCCCACGAGAGACTCGCGATTGGCCGGACTTTGTGTTTCGTCTCGGAGAAGTGCTGCCGCACCTGGACGCGTTGAACGTCAACTACCGGGTGCCTGACGAACGCAGAGCCCAACGTCCGTGATCGGGTGGACGCGGGCGTAGCGTTCCTTTGGGCCTACCGCTCTCGCAGCGCGACCACCGGGTTGAGAGCGGCGGCGCGGCGCGCCGGCATCAGGCTTACCAGCAGGCAGACGAGCGACACGCACGCTGCGGCAAGCACGTACACCGTGGCCTCGGCAGTTGTGGTTCGGTACAGCAGCGGCTTGAGACTCTGGGCCGCGAACGCGGCCAGGAACAGTCCGCTCAATAATCCCGTGCCTACCCGGCGCATCGAATCCATAAGCACCATGCGGGTGATCTCGCGGGTGCTTGCGCCGAGC
>JAJCXS010000143.1 GCA_029263335.1 Acidobacteriota bacterium
GCGGTAGCCAGGCTGATCTCGCCCGGGCGAAGCGGATTGCCGCCGCCCAACATGCCGGCGGGCGTGGCGGAGTGATGGGGTGCGCGGAACGGACGTTGTTGCAGCAGCCCTCGACCGTGGAGCTGGCCGACCACGGAATACACGGCGCTGCATTCGAGCGCTTCCTCGTAGCCGAGCACGGGCAGGAGGCCGGCCAGCGCCCGGGCCAGGAGCGTCTTGCCGGCACCTGGCGGGCCGGCCAGCAGGAGGTGATGCTGCCCTGCGGCGGCGATCTCCAACGCCCTGCGCGCGATGACGTTGCCACGGATCTCTGCCAGATCCTCGTCCGGCACGGGCACTGAAGGGGGCCGTGGCTCGGGCAGAGGCTCGGCCGCGAGGTCGCCGGCTACCCAGGCCGCGGCGGATCGAAGATCTTGAAAGGACACGACCTCCACTCCGGCTACGGCGGCGGCCTCCGCGGCGTTGTCGGGCGGCACCAGAGCACGAGTGATCCCCGCCTCCCGCGCGGCGACAACCGCCGGCAATGTGCCGCGCGCCGCGCGCAGACGACCATCCAGCGATAGTTCGCCCAGGCAGAGTGTGTTGGCAAGGCGGTCGGGGGAAAGGGCGCCGTCCGCGAGCAGCAGGCCGAGGGCGATCGGTAAATCTAGGCCCGCACCGCTCTTGCGCACATCCGCCGGGGCCAGGTTGATGGTGGTTCGGCGTGGCGGCAACGCGAAACCATGGTGGGCGCAGGCGGCGTGAATTCGATCGAGACTCTCGCGTACTGCGCTGCCGGGAAGCCCGACGATCGACTGCGTCGGCAGACCGTTGCCGCGATGGACCTCGACGGTCACCAGGCGTGCGCCGACCCCCGCCACGGTGGCCGAACTGACCCGAGCCAACTGTCCGTTCTCGTCCACGCGTGCCTCGCCGGATCGGGGCGGGCCAGAATTCTCTCGCTTACCCACCGTCGAGGCTAGGAGACGGCCATTGGCGTCCGTGTTCCGGCGGCGCGTGCTATCGGACGTCTTGTGGCGATATCCTCATCTCACCATGCTGCGATCGACACTGGCCGTCCTGGCTATCGGTATGACCCTGCCGTCTGGCGCTCAGGCGCCGGCACCTCTCGCGTCTCCAGGCGGCGAAGCCGCGATCGAGGGCATGTGGTTGTCCGAGCAGGAAGAGGCGGCGATCGAGATCAGCGCATGCGACGACGGAGTCTGTGGCACCATCGCCTGGCTGCGGGAGCCATTCGACGGAGACGTCGCGAAACACGACATCAACAACCCCGATCCCACCATGCGCAGCCAGCCGATCATCGGGCTGCGGCTGCTGTATGGATTTCGGGAAGATGGCGCGAATCGGTGGACGGGCGGGCGTATTTACGACCCGAGCAACGGCAAGTCCTATCGCTGCAAGATGGAGCTGGAGCGCGCTGGCGACGTGCTACGCATCCGGGGCTACGTCCTCACACCTCTGCTCGGTCGTACCACCCGCTGGAGCCGCACGAACCGGGCGCAGCTCAACTCTATGAGTGCCGCCGGGTCCGGACAGTCGCCTTAGCCTTGCTCGCTAGCGCCCCGCCATCTCGGTGCGAATCGTCAGACGGTTGCCGGGATACAGCGTCGAGCGCCGCGAAATGTCGTTCCACGACACCAACTCATCGACCGTTACTCCGAATCGCTGGGCGATGGAATAGAGGTTGTCACCGCGCCGCACCGTATAACTGCTGACGGTCTGGCCGGCAGGCAGCTCAATGGTGAGTTTGCGGCCGGGGTAGATACGGTCGGAGCCGAGACCGTTCCAGAGCCTCAACTGCTGTACGCCTACGCCATGCAGTCGTGCGATGCCGATGAGAGTGTCACCGCGTCGGATGGTGTACTCCGTTGCGGCAGACTCGTTGTCGGGGGCACTGGCGGGAGTTGGTCGGACGTCGCGGGCGGTCACCTGTGCAGGGGCCTCGGCCACGCGCGCCGCGGTGGCGCCAGCGCTGGCAGCAGTGGTCCCGTAGTACACCTCGAGTCGATCGCCCACGTAAATGCGATCGTTGCTCATGTTGTTCCAACGCTTGATGGCAGTCACCGTGGTGCCGTAGGCGGACGCAATACGCGAGAGATTTTCGCCGCGCCGGACGGTGTGTGTGATCTGCTCTCCCGGCGTGTTGGCGCCACCCTGTGTCGGCGCCGGCGCGGCCGCCGTACGTCGCGGTGCCGTCGGCTGGCCGGCGGGAATCAGCAGCGTATGACCGGCGCGAATCCGATGCTGGTTGCGAATGCCATTCAGGTCGGTGATCGCGGCAACCGAGGTGTCGTACATGTCGGCGATGCGCGACAACGTCTGACCGTTACCGATGCGATGCTCCACCACACGAACCCGCTCGGACTCGGGAATCGCCGCGTACGCTACCCGGAACTGCTCGGCGCGCCCCTCGGGCACGCGCAGCGTGTAGCGGTCGAAGTTCGGTGTCGTGCGACGAAGCAGTTGCGGATTCAGATCCTGAATCGTTTCCAGCGTCGTGCCTGCGGCTTCCGCAATGATCTGCAGGTCGGTCATCGAGTCGATCTCGACCTCGTCGTAACGGAACTCCTCCTGGGCGATGAAGCGCACGTCATACGCCTGTGGGTCCGTTCCGATCAGAATCGCGGCCAGGATCTTGGGCACGAACTCGCGGGTCTCACGAGGGAGCGACCGGGGGATCGAGGCAAGACTCCAGAAGTCGTCGGTGCCGGTGCGTTGCAGAGCTCGCCCGACGCGCCCCCTGCCACCGTTGTAGGCGGCGATGGCCAGGTGCCAGTCGTTGAACTCCCGGTAATAGTCGAGAATGAAGCGGGCGATAGCGCGGGTCGACTTCACCGGATCGCGGCGTTCATCGACGTACCAGTCGACGCGCAATCCGTACAGCCGTGCCGTCGGCGCCATCAGTTGCCATAGTCCGACGGCGCTGGCACGCGATCGCACGTTCGGCTTGTAGAGGCTCTCGATGAGAGGAATATAGGCCAGCTCCAGCGGCACCCCTTCGGCGGCGAAGGTCTCGCGGATCAACGGCAGATACCGCTGGCCGCGGGCGAGCCCCTCGGCGATGACCTCGTTTCGGTTGGCGCTCAGGTACTCGAGCGCCTCCAAAACCCTCGGATGATCTGCCGGCACCGGAATCGTGAACTTCGGCATTTCCGGGAGCGTTCCGGCCATGCGCGAGCGCAGTAGGTCGATCTCCGAATCGGACAACACCGGAATTTCTTCTTCCGGCAGCTCGGTCGCCTCGCTCTCGGCGGGCACCTGGAAATCGTCCAACTGTTGAGCGTGCACCCGGTTAACCAGATCGTTGAACGCGATGCGGAACTCCGCCTCCTGGCCGGTGGGGATATCGGCGTGGAGAAAGACCTCGACAGCCTGATCGAAGTGCTCCTGGGCGGTGGGCGCATCACCCACGCGTTGGGCCTCGACGCCCTTCCAATACTGCTCGTCCGCACGGTCAGCCAAACTTCGAACCGACTCGGCGGGCTCGATCATGATCGGCTGCGGGGCTACCCGCGGCGGTTCGTTCGAACCACTAGAGCAGGCCGGCGCGACGATCGCCAGGATGCCAAGAGCGATAGGGAGGGTTCCGCGAAGGCGCGTGCTAGCGGCGCCTGAAGATGCCGTGTTCTTGTCCAAGATCATTGGCCAGGGGAGTGATAATGGTCCGTGGACCGATGCGAATGTTCTCACCGCGATCGATGGCCTGGCGGACATCGTATTCCGCGACGAAGTCGACGGGTTCTGAGGTGTGTGTGCCCTCCGCCTCCCGAGTCGAATTCCGTAACCCTACAGCATGGGTCTCGTCCGCCCCCGAACTTGACCGCTCCGCGTCATCCTGCGAGCCCGGAGTGTTGCAGGTGTCGCAGTCGCAACCGTCATCCTGCGCTTTGTCCCCCGCGAGCCTCGCAGCCGCCGAGATTATACCCCTGGACCGTAGAAAGTCCTCGATCCGCGCGTCCAGGTCGTCGCCTGTGGCTGGGGAAGCCGCGGAGCGTGTCGGCGGGTCGGCCGGAGCTTCGGTGGCGCGCCGCTGTCGCTGTGCCACCGCCTCCGACTGGAACGGGCGGACGCCGCGTGCGAGACGCTTGATATTGAGCAGGTGCTGCGGGCCGACGTTGTCGGAGGTGCTGTTGTTGCCCCACGATCCGCAACCCAGTGTCATCGAGGGGAACAGGTTGGTGGTCAAGCCAACGGCGCCGAGCGACGAGACCGTGTTGACGAGAATCCGATGGGCGGGCTTGTGCAGTCCAAACTCCAGCACCACGTCGTCGTCCTGCGAGTGAATGACCATCGTGTGCCCGAGCCCGCCGAACTGAAGCAGCTGCTTGCAGCGTTCGCAGCCCTCGCGCCAGTCTTCCACCTGATACAGAGCGAGAACGGGCGAGAGTTTCTCGTGCGACAGAGGGAATTCGCGCCCCACGCCATCGAGCGGACAGACGAGTACCGTGGTGTCGTCGGGCACTGATATGCCGGCGGCGGCAGCGATCTTGGCTGCGGGCTGACCCACGAGTGCAGGGTTCACCAGGAGACGCTCGGTGATGAGCGTGGCGGCGAGCCGAGTGCACTCATCGGGGTTCAGAATGCGGCCGCCCTCACTCTCGATGGCGTCGCGCACCTGCCCGTGCACGGCGCGGTCGCAGACGATGGCCTGTTCGGAGGAGCACAGCGTGCCGTTGTCGAACGTCGTTCCCGAGATGATGTCGCGCACGGCGCGCGCCACATCGGCGCTACGCTCGATATACGCGGGCACGTTGCCGGGTCCGACCCCGTAGGCGGGCTTGCCGGCCGAATAGGCCGATTTGACCATGGCCATGCCGCCGGTAGCCAGGATGACGTCGGTGGCGTCGCCGCGCATGAGCTCCTGCGTGCCGTCCATGCTGATCACCGTGGAGCAGCCGATGATGCCGCGCGGGGCTCCTGCGGCGACGGCGGCCTCGTGCATTACGTCCGCGGCGGCCTTGATACACGCCCTGGCGTTGGGATGGGGCGACATGACGATGCCGCACCGGGCTTTGATCGCGATCAGGCTCTTGAATATCGCCGTGGAGGTGGGGTTGGTGGTGGGGATGATCCCGGCCACCACACCGACGGGTTCGGCGATTTCTACGATGTTGTCCTCGGGCAACTCGCGGACGACGCCTACCGTGCGCATGCCGCGCATCGCGTCGACGACGCGTTCGAGGACGAAATTGTTCTTGGCTACCTTGTCGGCGGCGCGGCCATAGCCAGTTTCATCCACCGCCATCTGCGCCAGCCGCTCGCTCTCGCGCAGGCCCGCCGCGGCCATCGCCTCGACGATGGCGTCGATCTGTTCCTGAGAAAAAGCCTCCAGCTTCTGCTGCGCTTCGCGCGCAGTGCGGGCGAGCGTGCGCGCTTCATGAATGGCGCGCAGGTCGCGATCAAAGTCAGATGGGCTCACCCGGGCCTCCTAGTCGGCCTCGGCTCTAGCCGCTGAGGGTAGCGAAAGAGCTACTCGGCGTCGAAAGCAGGCAGGATCTTCTCCACTTCCTCGTGCGGGCGCGGAATGACATGCACCGAGATCAGTTCGCCCACGCGACGAGCGGCAGCCGCCCCGGCATCGGTGGCCGCTTTCACCGCACCAACGTCGCCGCGGACCATCACCGTCACCAATCCGGCCCCGACCTGCTGCTTGCCTATCAGCAGCACCTTGGCAGCTTTCACCATCGCGTCGGCCGCCTCGATGGCACCGACCAGGCCCTTGGTTTCGACCATTCCCAGGGCTTCATATGAGATCGACATTCTGTTCTCCCCAAGGAGGTCCAGTCTGTCCGTCGGCATAGTCACGGCGGACAAGGTTCACGAACGGCCGCACGGTAGCATGCCCGCCTGCCGGGCGGTAGACTGGCCCGCTGCGACCCGTGGGACCGAACTGCCAGGTTCGGAAGGTCGCTACCGATTTCGTGGAATCGACAGAACCAACGGACGGCGTTCGAATACACCGCTCGGTGGAGGAAAAAAGATGTCTCGTGTAACCCTTCGCGCTCCCGGCCTCGTGGCGGGGTTCATTCTTGTGTTCTCGGCAACACTGGCCGCCTGCGGCGGCGAAGAAGCCCCTCGGATCGATGCTCAGCTATCGGTCGAGATGCCCGCCAGCGTGCCGCTGGATGAGCCGCTGCACATAACCTACACATGGTCGCCGGGCGACGAGTTCGCACCTCCGATGGAGGACTACCAGGTCTTCGTGCACGTGAACGATGCGCAGGGCAATACGGTGTTCCAGGACGATCACTATCCGACCGAGCCGACCAGTCAGTGGAGTCAGGGCGAGCCGCAGATCTACGAACGCTGGACTTATCTTCCGGCGGGTATGGAAGTGGATCAGCTCGAGTTCGTCGTGGGACTCTACTCGCCCGACGGCCGCGCACAGCTGCGCGGCGACGCGGGTACGTGGACGAATGAGGTCGCGGCGCACTCATTGGAGGTGCGCCTCGATGATATGTCGGGCGTGCCGGCCTACATCGAAGGCTGGCACGAGCGTGAGGGCCTGGAGGTGGGCAACCGCGAGTGGCGCTGGACCGAGGGTGTTGCGCGAGCGGCATTTACCAACCCGCGTCGCGACGCGATTCTCCACCTGACCGCACATGCGCCTTTCGACGAGGTGGGTCCGCAGGTGCTGGTACTGCGGGTAGGGGAGGCCGAGATCGGCCGCATTGAGATCGATAGCGCGCAGGAAATCGGCGAAAGGCTGCAGGTTCCGGCCGCGGTAATGGGCGACGACGACTGGGTGGAGTTGAGCCTCGAAATATCGCCGGTGCTGGTGCCAAAGGATCTCGATCCAGATTCCGCCGACGAACGGACATTGGGTGTGCAGGTATTTCAGTTGTATCTGTCGTCGTCGTGAATCTGTAGTTCCGTACCCATCTAAAAGGGGCAGGGGTAAGGAGTCGTAACCATGGATGAGAAAGAAAGCAAGGCAAGAGAGAAGGCGGCTGAACTCGCGATCACCCAGATCGTGCGTCAGCATGGTAAGGGCTCGATCATGCGATTGGGCGACAACACGCGGCTCGATGTGCCGACGACCCCCACGGGGTCACTGGGGCTGGACATCGCGGTTGGCGTGGGCGGGGTGCCGCGCGGTCGCGTGATCGAGATCTACGGGCCGGAGTCGTCGGGCAAGACGACGTTGGCGACGCACATGGTTGCCAACGCTCAGCAAGCTGGCGGCCTGGCGGCGTTCATCGATGCCGAACATGCGATCGACCCCGACTACGCTCGCGCCCTCGGTGTGAACATCGAAGATCTCCTCGTGTCGCAGCCCGACTCGGGCGAGCAGGCGCTCGAGATCTGCGAGACGCTCGTGCGTTCGGCGGCGCTCGATATCGTCGTGGTCGACTCGGTGGCGGCGCTAGTGCCACGTGCCGAGATCGAAGGCGAGATGGGGGACCAGCAACCTGGCCTCCAGGCGCGGTTGATGTCCAAGGCGTTGCGCAAGCTGACGTCGGTGGTGGCGAAATCGATGACGACGCTCATCTTCATCAACCAGATCCGCGAGAAGATCGGTGTGATGTTCGGTAACCCGGAAACCACCAGTGGCGGCCGCGCGCTGAAGTTCTACTCGTCGATCCGTATGGACATCCGTCGTATCGGTTCGATCAAGGATGGCGATGCGATCGTCGGCAATCGCACGCGGGTCAAGGTGGTGAAGAACAAGGTGGCGGCGCCCTTCAAGAACGCCGAGTTCGACATCATCTACGGCCACGGCATCTCGCGTGAGGGCGAGTTGATCGATCTGGGCGTGCAGAACAACATCGTCGACAAGGCCGGCTCGTGGTTCTCCTACGGCGAGACCCGACTTGGTCAGGGGCGAGAGAACGCCAAGAAGTTCCTGATGGAGAACATCGACTTCGCCGCCGACATCGACCGCCGTCTGCGCGAGGTCTACGGTCTGATACCGACGGCAGGCGTCGCTGAGCACGTCGAAGGCGAAGAGGTTCCGGCTACCGAGCAGTAGTCCACGGGCGGCGCGACCGCGGCGTCAACGAAGAAAGGAAGGGCCGGGCGCTGGGCAGCGCCCGGCCCTTCCTACGTGAGTCGCAGAGAAGCAATCAGTCGTCGTAGTTCTCTTCCGTCGTCATGATCTTGCGGAGGCACCACACACCGAGAACGGTGATGAACGTCCACGCCCCGATCAGGAACGCCCAGCCCAACGTATTCAGGCCCATGTTCACAGTCTCCTACGCTTCGAGTGAGCGATTGCGCCATGCGTACGCCACCATGCCGCAGAGGCCGACAAAGAGGGCGAGCATCGTAAGGCGGGCGGCGTTGATAAACGGGATGTACTCGGGAACCGGTCCAGTCGGATACAGCGCGCTAGGTTCGTTCGCTAACACCGGTGGCAGCGTACCGAACAGCCACGTTCCCAGGATCACCAGCAGCATGGCCGGCGTGACGAACTGGATGATGTAGCGGAAGACAATCGGGACCTTCATGTCGGCCCCCGCGGTCAGGGCTTGCCACCCCTTGTCCATGCCGAAGACCCAGGCGAAGAGAATGATCTCGATGGTGGCTAGCAGCACCAGACCAAAGGTGCCGGCCCAAAAGTCGAATTCGCCGAGAAAGCCCTGTTGGTTGAACAGGATCACGGGCTGACACAAAGCGAAGACGATGCCGCCGAGGACGATGGCCGCACGCTGGCGTGTCATCCCGTATTCGTCCTGCAGGAATGCCATGACGGGCTGCCCCATCGCCAGCGATGACGTTATGCCGGCGAAGAACAGGAGGCCGAACCATAGGCTGCCGAAGAGCTGTCCCCCGGGAATCTGTTGGAACAGCGTCGGCATGACGGCAAAGGCAAGGTCGAAGCCATTGCCGGCGAGTTCCTGGGTGCGCTCGAGGCCAAAGAAGGCTACGGCGGCCGGGATCGCCAGGGTGCCGCCCAAGACCACCTCAGCGAACTCGTTGGTTGCTGCCGTGGTCAGTCCTGTAAGGGCGATGTCGTCCTTCTCACGCAGGTAGCTGGCGTAGCAGTGGATCGAACCCAGGCCGAGACTCAGCGTAAAGAAGACCTGCCCGGCGGCTGCCAGCCACACGGATGAACTCGTCAGAGCAGCGGGCACTGGATTCCACACGAACCCCATGCCTGTCGCGATGCTGTAGTCGGGCAAAGCGGGATCGGGCGTTCCCAGCGTTAGAACGCGGATCACCAGGACAATCGCGAACACGAACAGGGTCGGCATGGCGATCTTGGCGATGGTTTCGATACCGCCCGATACGCCTTTCGACAGGATCCAGATGTTCACCACGAGTGTGATGATGAAGAAAGCGTAGGCCGGCAGGATCGACGTGAAATACGTGATGCCGACATCACCCACTCCAGGGGCTGTCAGGTCCAGCCCGCTGTAGCCGTGGTAACTACGGAGAAAAGCCACCATGGGCTCGAATTCGGCCGCGCCCCAGTACGAGCCTAGGCCGGTGAAGAACGTGTAGCCGAGCGACCATGACTCGATGTACGTGTAGTACGTCATCACGACCAGCGGGCCCCACAGCCCCATCACGCCGATGTACTTGGCGGCCGGATGATCCCAGATCCGCTCCATCATGCCGGGTGTCGAGGAGTGGTTGCGTACGCCTCCATGACGCCCGATCGACCACTCGACCCACATCATGGGGATACCGAGCAGCAGAAAACAAATGAAGTAGGGAATCATGAAGGCGCCGCCGCCGTTCGAGGCCGCCTGCACCGGGAAGCGCAGGAAGTTGCCTAGTCCGACCGCGTTGCCAGCCATCGCCAGGATCAACCCGACCCGGGTGCCCCAGCGCTCTCTCTCACCCATGTAGATCTCCGAACTGCCCCGTCGCGGGGTCCGTTTTGTGCGCAAGACGTCTCAGGCTGTTCGGGCCACACGAAATCCGCAGCGACCCCACAGAGGGCGCTACTATAGCAAAGCTGCGTGGTCGCCTGGGCAGCGGACGGTGCGCTGTTAGTGTCCCGTCACTCGTTGAACTTGGGCTTGCCCGCTTCGAGCCATGGTTGCCGCTCGAAGTACGAGTTGGTCAGCTCTTTGACCTTCGGCGCGAGCAGGATCAGTGCCAGCAGGTTCGGCAGGATCACCATGCCCAGCAACACGTCGCCGAGGGCCCACACCGAGGCCAGCGGTACCACCGCGCCGACGAAGTGCATGGCCACGTACACCAGCTTGTAGGGCATCAGAGCTTTGGTGCCGAACAGGTAGTAGGCGCAGCGGTCGCCGTAGTACGACCATGAGATCGCCGTCGAGATGGCGAACAGCAATACACAGACCAGCACGATCATGTCGCCCCACTGGCCCGGCAGGCCCTGGTGGAAGCCGAGCATGGTCAGCGGCGCGCCGCTTTCCACGGCCGCTCCCCACAACGAGGTGCGGTCTTGACCGTCGACGGTGGTCGCGACACCTAGTCCCGGGTCGATCGAGCCGGTGAAGGGCTGCGACAGGTCACTGTCGAGGAACAGCTGGCCCACCGGCACCTCGTGCCAGGCGATCTGAGCGCCAGCGGCCGCGTCCGACGCGACGCCGTTGGCGTACACCAGCGTCGTATCCGGCACATCGACCGGACTCACGCCGTTGCGATCGTTGTCGGCAACATAGGACAGATCGCCGCCGACCAGCGTGATCTCCGTGGGAACACGGTCCTGCCATACCCCGGTGGTGATGATGACCAGGGCGGTCAGGGTGCAGATGACGATCGTGTCGATGAACGGCTCGAGCAGCGCCACAACACCCTCGGAGACGGGCTCGTCGGTCTTGGCGGCCGCGTGGGCAATCGGGGCGGAACCTTGGCCGGCCTCGTTGGAGAACAGGCCACGCCGGACGCCCCACATCATCGTCACCATGAACACGCCCATCCCCGTACCGGCGATGCCCGCGGTCGGGTTGAACGCCTCACTGAAGATCAGCATGAAGCTGGGAATGACCGCCTGCCAGTTGAGCAGCAGAATCACGAGCGCCCCGGCGACATAGATCGCGGCCATCACGGGGGCCAGGATGCCGGTAACGGCGCCGATGCGGCCGATACCGCCCACCACCACGGCGAGCACCACGGAAGTGGTGATCAGGCCGGTAATCCATGGCGCCACACCGAAGGTGGAGAACATGGAGTCGGCCACGGTGTTGGCCTGAATCGCGTTGCCGGTCATGAAAGCCGTAACACCCAACAGCACGGCGAAGATCACCGCCAGCGGCTTCCACTTGTCGCCGAGACCACGCTGGATGTAGTACATCGGCCCGCCCGCTACGGTGCCTTCCCACTTCTTGGCGTCGTGGTCGGTGCCGGTAATGGTGCGGTAATGCTGCGCCAGCGTTACCTCGGTGTACTTGGTCGCCATGCCGAGGAAGGCGGTAACCCACATCCAGAACAGCGCGCCCGGCCCGCCGAAGTGAATGGCGATGGCGACGCCGGCGATATTGCCAATACCGACCGTGGCCGAGAGCGCCGTGGTCAGCGCCTGGAAATGCGTTACGTCGCCCGGCTCGTTGGGGTCGTCGTACTTGCCCGAGGTGATCGCGATGCCGTGACCTAGGCGCCGGATCTGTACGAACCCGAGATTGAGGGTGAGGTACAGGCCCGTGCCGATCAGGGCGATTACGACCAACGGCAGCCGTTCTTCGCCAATGGTGAATCCAGTTTCCCAGACCCAGGCGTTCAACCAAGTAACGAAGCTTTCAAAGACCTGCAAGTGGCGCCTCTACAAGTTACGGACGAAGTGCTTTGCCGCGCCGCGCGGTGGCGGCTACTATAGTCGACGATTCAACCGCGCTGGATCGCGCCACATGGCGCGTACCGATATCTGACTGACACAGCGCGTAGTAATTCTGGTGGGCTCGTAGCTCAGTCGGTAGAGCGAGGGCCTGAAAAGCCCTGCGTCGGTGGTTCAATTCCGCCCGAGCCCACCATTTCATTCGGGCCCTGCAAGAGGGCGGCGCGCGCTTCCAGTGCAGGGTTGGGTACCCAACGACCCGTCCGAACGGTGAGGGCGATTGATGACGTCACACCTAGTGCCAGTGGGGGCCGTAGTGCAGTTCGTCACATCGAAGGTATCCACGCACCTTCTCGGCGTCAGCGCGGGCCTGCTCAACGAGCGATCGCAGCTCCTCCGACATAGGCATTCGGAGAACCTGATCGTAGGTCCCCACTAATCTGCCCAGGCGGCCACAGGCTATCTCGATGCTGCTGCGGAGATCCATCGATGGGGGCGTTGGCCCTGGGCTCGTCGCTGATCCCACGCGACGCACATCGGTATCAGCGGGTATGTACAGCGTCGTCCTGCCTGACTCCGCATCCGCCAGCACGCAGATGACGTCGTGCTTGTCGATCTCCGTATAGGTGTCAGTGCGCGTCCCCAGCGCGCTATGCAGGCGAACTACGTGTTCGTCAGAGGGGCCGACGAGCCCGGTGATTTCCAGTAGGGGGCCCTGCTTGGCCGCTTCCGCTAGCCGTTCCAGTACCGGATGTACAGCGAGATCCTCGATGTCTACGTGCTTCAGTGTCACTCCTCTCTCTCCTTTGGTCCGCGAGAAGACTGCCCACGCCCACCACAAGATCCCCGAGGGATTCGGTATGGCCCTTGTTCAAAGCGGGAATATCTGAGTCTGTCGACGGCCGCGAAAACGGTGTGTGATCTAACGAACCGGATCCTGTTCGATCACCAGGGTCTGGTTCGAGGGTAGGGGACCCGGCACGACCTGCACCTGGCCTCCTGGCCATGTCACGGTGACCGAGTCGATGGTGGTGGCATCGCCGAGGCCGAAGTAGAGCGGGACCGAACTCTGTGACAGATAGCCCGATTTGCCGTCGTGCGTCTGGCTCTGCCTCTGTCCCGCGGCAGTCACCGCGACGTTGGCGCCGAGGCCGTCGCGGTTGGCTGCGGTGCCTTCGAGTCTGATCTCGAGCCAGTTGATTGCACTTTGCCCGGCCAGATCGCTGACCAGCAGCTGTGGAGCGGAGTTGAACTCGCCAGTCACGATGTCGAGGTCGCCGTCGTTGTCGAGGTCGACGATTGCCGAGGTGCGCGTGCCGAGCGTGCCGAGCACGGTGATGCGGTCGGTGCGGCCCTCGCAGTGAATATGGGTGCGATCGGCAGCGCTGCCGCAGTCCAGCTCGAACACCGGCTGGCGAATACGATCGTCTCGTCGTGGCTCGATGCCCAGTAGGAACTCGGCGGCCGCGAAGCGCATGCCGGAATCGTTCAGCAGCATCGAGTTGATCTGGTAACGGAACGGGTAGTTCATGCTGGAAGCGATGAACACGTCCGTCCAGCCGTCGGCATTGACGTCCTCGACGCTGATTCCCCAGGGCCAGTAGTTCTCCAGGCCGAGCGTGTCGGACTGCTCGGAGAAGCCGGCGTCACCGTCGTTGCGGTAGAAGGCATTGCCCATGAGGTGGCGGAATCCGTCCTGATAGGCGTAGCGCAGGCGCTGCTTGATCTGCTCCTTGTCAGGATCGAGAACGGCGTTCATATCCGAGTGCATGTCGGTGATCAGCAGGTCCTGGTCGCCGTCATTGTCGAAATCGAAGGCGCCGATGCCCATGGCGCCGTAGGGCGTTTTCGGGAAGTGGCCGAACGTGTTGTCGACGAAATGGCCGTCGCCGTCATTGAGCAGATAGTGGTCGTCGCCCTGCATGTTGAGCACGTACAGGTCGGGAATCGAGTTGCCGTCCAGATCGGTCACGGCGGCATCGCCGTTCCAACCAAGATCTGCGAGCCCGGCATTATCGGTCGCGTCGACAAAACGGTTGTCTCCGGTGTTGCGGTACAGCCTGCTGGGCTCGGCGCGCGCTGCGTACAGGTGCCCCTCGAACGCGTCTTCCATACCCACGAAGTAGCCACCGTCACCGAGTTCGTCGGTGGTGTACCGGCCGACGTTGGTGACCAGCAGGTCGAGCAGGCCGTCGAGGTCATAGTCGACGAAGGTGGCGCCCGACGAGTGGCCGACGTACGCAAGCCCCGCCGCGACCGTGATCTCGCGGAAGCGACCGCCGCCAGTGTTCTCGAACATCGCGTTGCCGCCGCGCACGCTAGTGACGAACAGATCGGCATCGCCGTCGTTGTCGGTGTCGGCGAACGATGCGGCTACGCCGATGCGATCGGCGAGGCCCACGCCGGCCGTCGCGGTGATGTTCTCGAACTGCATGTCACCGAGGTTTCGCCACAGCTCGTTGCTGCCGAGTTGATTGACGAAATACAGGTCGAGCAGCCCGTCGCCGTCAACGTCGGCGACGGCAAGGGCGTTGCCATGGTCGTAGTGCACCGCGCGGTACAGCTTGCCCGAGTCGTCCACAGCGCGGTGAACGAAGGTGATGCCGCTCTGTTCGATGCGGTCCGCGAAGGCAAAGTCGTGGCCAGCCCCAAGGTCCGCTGCGGCGGCGATTTGTGCTTCGCGCCGGGCCGCCAGCGACGCCTCACCAGCATCGGGAGTCGGGAAGATGAAGGGCGTCGACTCCTGAGCCAGAGCCGTCGCGGTGAAGAGTCCGACAAGCACGAAGAGCAGACCACGATGTTGCATGCGCAGAGAATACCCAACCACGGAGACACTTGCTCCGAGTGCTGCGAGGGTCGAAGATGGGGGCAACAGATTATTTCGCCTAGGGGTGGCCTTCGGCCTGAGAGCAGACCCTCGAACCTGATCCGGCTAGCACCGGCGTAGGGAACGGCAGCCGTCGCACTCGAGTTCGAAGCGCGCCCTGGTCAAACCATGGAGCGGTGATGATGCTCGTTGACTTTCCGCTACGGCGCGTTGGCGCTCATCTTGCCCTGGCGACGCTTGTCCTGGCGGGTGCCGGGCGATCCTCGCGCGCCCTGGCTCAGGAGAGCGAGGCTTCGCCCCAGAACGAACAGGGCGATCAGGAAGAGCAGGTCGAGCAGGTACTGACGGTGGGGGAGACGGTCGAGGTCGTCGGCATCCGTGCCGGCGTCGACATGCCGATCACCGCGACGGATGTGAGTCGCCTACAGCTGGATCGCATGAGCTATGGGCAGGACGTACCGCAGCTGCTCCAGGCGGCGCCATCGATGCATTGGTACTCGGACTCGGGAGGCGGCTCGAATTATTCGTACTTCAGCGTGCGCGGCATCCAGCAGACGCGTATCAACATGACCTACGACGGGGCACCGCTGAACGACCCCGCCGAGCACGCCCTGTTCTTCAACAACTTCCACGACTTCATCAACGAGGTCGACAGTGTGCAGATCCAGCGCGGGGTTGGCACCTCGACCGTGGGGTCGCCGGCGTTCGGCGGGTCGGTGAACTTCGCCAGCCGACCTCCCGCGGCCCGGGTTGGCGTGAACGGCCGCATCCAGCTCGGCTCCTACGACACCACGCGCGCCTCGTTGGGCATGAACACGGGGATGTCCACCGGCGGGCTCTGGGCTTCAGGTCGTTACTCGTACGCCGACACCGACGGCTACCGCGAGAATTCCGGTAGCCGCCACAACACCGCCTTCCTCAACGCCGGGTGGGAAGGTGCACGCTCCTCGCTCAAGTTCACCGGCTTTTCTGGTAACGAACGACAGCAGCTCGCCTGGCTCGCCGTGGACCCGGAGACCCTGGCTCAGAACAGGCGTTTCAACCCCCTGGACGAGGCCGAACGGGACGATTTCGGACAGGATTTCGCCCAGCTTCGCTACATGCGCGACCTGGGCAACGGCTGGCTGGGCACGGCGTCGCTCTACTACAACGGAGCCGACGGCTGGTTTCGACTATGGGATTCGCCCGCTCAGAACGAACTGCTGGAGTTCGGTATCGACCAGGGCTTCTGGGGTACCATGGCCACCGCTACCAGAACGGGCGAGCGGATAACGACAACGTTCGGCGCCCACTACAACGACTTCAGCGGCGACCACACGCTCGACACTGAACCGGTGCGCTTCTACTCCAATACCGGCTTCAAGAAGACCGCGAACGCCTTCGCCAAGGCCGAATATCGTGCCGGTGACTGGATTCTGTTCGGCGACCTGCAGTTGCGCTGGGCCGAGTTTCGCTACCAGGGCGATCTCGATCTCGGCTCGGCGAACTGGGCCTTTCTCGATCCCAAGGTTGGTGCCCGGTACCTGCTGTCGCCGACCACCAGCTTCTATGCCTCCGTCGGCAGGGCGCAGCGTGAACCCGCGCGCCTCGATTTGCTGGCCGGCGAAGACAACGCCACCGTGTTGCACGACCTCGATGCCGTGCGGGCAGAGGAGGTTCTCAACCTCGAGACAGGCTTTAGCCTTCGTAGCGATCGCATTGCGCTGCAGGCGAACCTGTACGCGATGGAGTTCACCAACGAGATCGCCCTCACCGGGGAGCTGTCGGACATCGGCCTGCCTGTACGCACCAACGTTGATGACTCCTACCGGCGTGGCCTGGAGCTCGATCTCCGCTGGCGTGTGTCGTCCGACTGGACGCTGCTGCACAGTCTCAATCTGAGCCGCAACCGGATCGCACGCTGGACCCAGTACTACGATGTCTTCGACTCCCGGGGCGCCTGGGTTGGCAGCGAGCCCATCGCCTTCACCAACGTGCGGCCGTTGTTGTCACCCGAGACGATCGCCAATCTGGGCGCCGAGTGGTCGCGGGGCGATACCGCGATCTCGGTCATGGGGCGCTACGTCTCGGAGTCGCAGCTGGACAACACCGGGCTTGCCGAGTTCCGCACGCCGTCGTTCACCAATGTCGATGTGCGCGCCGCCGTTGGCCTTGGTCGCTGGTGGCAGCGCGGAGGACCGCGCCTGAATGTCTTCGTGAACAACGTGTTCAGCAGCGAAAATCAGCTTCCGAGCGGATACAGTTATCAGTTCATCAACCGCGACAGCGCGGGTCAGGACAGTTTCGACGGAATTCCGTTCTACTATCCGTTAGCGACACGTAACGTCGTGGTTTCGCTCGAGTTCGACCTGTAACCAGCGGAGGGCCCGGCGTGGCCGTTTCCATGAGCACGCTCGAGTTCGTAGCTGTCGGATTGACCCTGCTGGCGGTCTACCTGACCACACGCCAGGTGATTTGGTGCTGGCCTCTGAGCATGGTGAGCGTCGCGCTGTACGCGGTCGTGTTCTATCAGGCGCGGCTGTACGCCGAAGTGGGTCTGCAAACTCTGTATTTCGCGCTGTCCGCGTACGGCTGGTGGGCCTGGCGGTTCGCTGGCGAGAGTCGCAGTGAACTGGCGGTGACGGCAGCCACACCTCGTCTGAGCGCCAAGCTGTTGCTCCTCGGGGCGATCGTGGGCGGGGCCCTCGGGGCAGGGCTGAATCGTTTCACCAATGCCTCGTTGCCGTTCATGGACTCGATGCTGGCCGCGTTCAGCCTGGTCGCCCAGTGGATGCAGACGCGCAAGATCCTCCAGGCATGGTTGCTGTGGATCGCCGTCGATGTCTTCTACGTCGGCATGTTCCTGTACAAGGGGCTGTACCCGACCGCCGGGCTGTATGCCGCGTTCCTGTACCTGGCCGCGCTGGGACATATCGAGTGGCGTCGGTCGATGGCCTCAGTTCGCCCCGTGCAAGGCGGATCGCCTGCATGATGCGGCTCGTCGTGACCGGGTCGGAGTGCACCGGCAAGAGCACCCTGGCGCGGGCCCTGGCAGATCATTTCGGGGCGCCCTGCGTTGGCGAGTACGTGCGCACGTTCGTGCACGAACAGGGTAGGGCCCCACAAGCGGGCGATGTCGAGACCATTGCCCGTGGCCAGATCGCGGTCGAGGATGTCTCGATCGGACTTGCGACGGGCCTGCTGGTTCTTGATACCGATTTGCTGAGCACGATCGTCTACAGCCGTCACTACTATGGCGGGTGCCCTCAGTGGATCAGCACCGCCCTGTCGCGGCGCCCGGGCGACCTGTACCTGCTCGCGGGCATCGATGTGCCTTGGGTGGCGGATGCGACGCAGCGTGACCGGGGCCATCGTCGTGAGGAAATGCAGCAGCTGTTTCGTGCGGCCCTGGTGCGGCACTCGCTAGCGTTCGAGGAAGTATCGGGCTCGTTACTCGACAGACTCCGCCGTTCCCTCGGGGTTATCGGTGCGGCGCGCAGCGGGCGACGTTGCATCACCAGACGCGATGAGCCCAGGTCATCCATTCTTCGGTACTCCAAGACGAGAACAAGTGGGGTCTCGCCGGAACGGCGGCGCCCGTGCATGAAGCACGGCGCGCACAGGTAGAATCCCCGCACTCGGTCACCAACGAGCGGAGGACGGAATCTTGAGCAAGAACGTAGGTACGATCGACAGAATCATTCGCATTGTGGCAGCGGTCGCCGCTGTGGCCGCGTACCTCAATGGCTCGATCACCGGTGCCCTGTGGCTGGGCCTTGCCGGAGTGTTCACGGTGATCTGGGTCGCCACGAGTGCGACGGCGGTTTGCCCCCTCTACACCGCTCTCGGAATTGACACGCGCGGCGAGTAAACGGCGCGTCGGCCAGTCGGTCTGACCCGCCGTGCCGAGCGCACCGCTCGTCGACCTGACCAGATACAGAGGAGATCTCCATGCTCTTTCGGCGGATAACCGATGAGGCGCTTGCCCAATACGCATACCTGATCGGCTGCCAGAAGACGGGCGAGGCCATTGTCATCGACCCCGAGCGTGACATCGATCGCTACCTGCAGCTCGCCGAGCACGAGGGCGTGCGCATCGTCGCCGCTGCCGAGACCCATATCCACGCGG
The DNA here is from genome assembly GCA_029263335.1 of Acidobacteriota bacterium. GTDB lineage: Bacteria > Acidobacteriota > UBA890 > UBA890 > WLXD01 > WLXD01. The sequence continues at coordinate 18,631 of JAJCXS010000143.1, forward strand.
ACTTCCTGTCCGGTGCACGCGAGTTGGCCGAACAGAAAGGCGTGAAGCTGTATCTGTCTGACGATGGTGGCGAGGAATGGCGTTCCCACTGGGCCATCGACGGCGCCTACGACGTGCAGTTGTTGCACGACGGGGACGCCTTCATGATCGGCAACATCGAGTTCAGGGCGCTACATTCGCCGGGGCACACGCCCGAGCACGTGGCCTACGTACTGACCGACAAGGGCGGCGAGGTGAACGAGCCGATGGGCATCCTGTCGGGCGATTTCGTTTTTGTCGGCGACCTCGGGCGGCCGGATCTGCTCGAATCGGCCGCGGGAATGCAGAACGTGATGCGGCCCTCGGCGGAACGGCTGCATGCCTCCGCCACCAGCTTCCTGGACTTTCCCGACTACCTGCAGGTCTGGCCCGCACATGGCGCCGGGAGCGCCTGTGGTAAAGCACTCGGCGCCGTTCCGATGTCGACGGTTGGGTATGAGAAGCGGTTCAGTCCGGCGCTGGCGGCTGTAGGGCAGGGGCGCGACAGCTTTGTCGACTGGATTCTCGCCGACCAGCCCGAGCCGCCGCTGTACTTCGGCCGCATGAAGGTCCTGAACCGCGACGGCGTGCCGGTGTTGGGCGGTCTGCCGGAGCCGGCGCACGTGCGGGTCGAAGACCTGGCCGACGAGACCGCCGTGGTGCTCGATACCCGCCGCGATCGCGCCGCGTTCATGGGCGGGCATGCCGCGGGTTCGGTATACGCGCCCTTGAACAAGTCGTTTCCGACGATTACCGGGTCGTATGTGCTACCCGAGGAGCAGGGCGTCTATCTGATCGCCGATGACGAAGATGTCGAGACGGCGGTTCGACAGCTGATTCGGATCGGCATCGACGACATTCGTGGCTACGTGACTCCGGGCGAGCTGGAGGCGGCGGCCGATCTGGCGGTGATCAAGCGCGTGACATTCGCCCAGGCCGCTGCTCTCGACGGCAACGTTCTGGATGTCCGCCGCGCTTCCGAGTTCAGTGGCGGACACCTCGAAGGCGCGTGCAATATCGCCCACACGCGGCTGATTCCTCGCTTCGACGAGTTGCCGAGCGGTGGTCCGCTGCAGGTGCATTGCGCAACCGGGGCGCGGGCGGCGTCGGCGGCGTCGTATCTCGCACGTCGCGGTGTGGAGGTGGTCTACATCGACGACAGTTACGCCGGTAGGCCGCTATTGGATGTAGCCGAGGGCGCGTAGCTCGCGACGCATCTCCTCGTCCATTTCCATCAGGCCATCGGTGGTCCCGGCGATCGAACGCAGTTTGGCACTGAGAGACTGTCGCAGCCGCATCTGCTGCAGCAGGTAGGCCGCCAGCGACGGCATCTGTTCGCTCAGCTCGTCGTGTTCGCCAGGGTCCGCGGCGAGGTCGTATAGCTCGGTGTTGTTCTCCATCTCATAGTGATGGATCTTCATGTCGCCGAAGCGCATGGCGGCCATCGGGGCCGGCGCCGCGTCGCGGCGGGCACGGCCGCGACTGGAGTAGAACAGCGGCGGATAGTCGATCTCTCCGCCAAACGTGGCCGGTGAGAGAGTGCGGCCCTGGAAGCGGGCGATCGGCGCATCGATACCGAGCAGGTCGGTGATTGTGGCCGGCAACTGCGTCGTACTCACGTTGGTGGTGACGACCGGCGCGTAGTCGCGTGTCGTGGCCGGCCACTTCATGATCAAGGGAACCCGCAGCACCTCCTCGTACAGGAAGCGCGTGTGCTGGAAGAAGCCGTGCTCCATGAAGCCCTCGCCATGATCCGAGGCGACGATGATGAGAGCGTCGTCGTAGCGGCCGTGCTCCTTGAGCAGGTCGACGACACCCTCGACGAGGGAATCGGCCCACAACACGTTGTCGTCGTAGCGGTCGCGTACGTAGCGCAAATGGTCGGGTGACATTTCGGCCGGGTCGCGTTGCTGCGGGAACTGATGCAGGAACTGACCGTTGGCGGGGTATTGATCGTCGCTCCAATCGCTGTAGGTGCCACGATAGGGCGCCGGCGGCGCGTACGGACCGTGCGGCGGCAGGTAGTGGATCAGTGCGAAGGTCGGATAGTCGTCGAGAAACAGGACCTCCGGATCGGGTAGCTCCGGGATGTCGATGGGGAGTTTGACGTAACGATCAAATCCTCGGCGCAGCGTGGCGTTGCCCTGATACATCGTGTGCTGAGTCCACAGCACCGTGTGGTATCCGAGCGTGCCGACCACCTCCTGAAGAAGCGGGATGTCGTCGGGCAATTGCCGTCCCCAGCGGTCCACTCCGTGCGCTTCGGGGTCTCGTCCGGTGAGCAGCGACGGCATACCCTGGCCCGTCCACGGGGCGCCGGAGTATGCGTTGGCGTACACCGTGCCTTCGTCGGCCAACGCCGCGACCGCCGGGGTGGGGCGGTCGGTGCCATAGGGCGAGAAGGCATCGGCACGAGCGGCGTCGAGGATGATGAGATAGATGTCCGGGTTGTCGAGGCGTTTCGATAGCGGTGGTGCCTGTAACTCCGCGAATGGCCGAGCAGACGGCGGGATCGCCCGGGGCGCAGCCAGAACCTGCAGGTCTCGCCAGTTGACGGTGCCGCTGGCTGTCGGGGTCGCGGCGCCGCGCGCGCGCGCCCTCAGCCCGACGAGCTGGCCGGCCCAGGGAGAAAGATCGAGGTCGAGCACCTGATCTTCCTCACCGGTCTCTCTCCAGATCTCGGTATTACTCTCCGCGTCGGGAGCCCGCGGGGCAGTGACCACCTCGATGGTCGCGCGCGTGTCATCGGCCCTGGTTCCGGTCAGCGTTCCGGTAAGACGGGCGCCTTCGGGGACGTCGAGCAATACCTCGTAGGTGGAGCTTGTCGGCAGCGCCAGGTCGAACGAGGGCGTCCCTGCATCGCCGGCCTCGAGCACGGCCATGGTCGGTGCGCGAAGTACCGGTGGGCCAATCGCCAGGCGTCGCACGCGAGCCGCCAACTCCCTGGTGCCCTCGAGTCCTCGTGTTTCCGCGGGCGTTCGAGCGTACTCGAAGCGCAGCGTTAGGTGGTTGTAGCCGACCGCTACCAGATCGCCTGGCAGGGTGATGTCGTGAGTGCCCCAGCGGGTCGGCAGGGCAATCTCGGTCACCCGCTTGCCATTGAGTCGCACGCGCATTCGCTGCACCGGGGCGCCGTCCCAGTCGAAGGCACGCGTCTCCATGCTCAGCACGACATCGTCATCGCCGGCCGCATCGAAACCGAGGGTCGCCTCGGTGCCCACGAACCACGCATACGACCAATCCGAGCCCGGCGCCCAGCCGTGGCCCATGTGCTCGAAGGTGTCGGCATCCCCCGGAATCAACTGTCCGGGGGTGGTGAGAAACCGAGCGGTCGCCGCGTAGTCGGCCATGCGGTAGGCGGTCTCATCCCCGCCACCGCAGGCAGCAGTCCCAAAGAGCGCAGCTATCGCGAGAATTCGCACTGATCGCGACATGCCGCCCTCGTTCGCCTGCGCTATGGACTCAGTCGTCGCCGACCCATACCTGCATGGTGCCCTGCGTCTGCGCGCCACCCACCGGGTCGGTGATGATAACGGTGAGACTGTAATAGCCCGAGGCCAATCCTGTCGGCAATTCGGCGCCAAGCAGCATCTGAGTGCCGCCGGTGTCCGCGTCGTGCGAACTCTCGATCAGTGCCACCCTCGCCAGACTCAGCGAGTTGCCCGCTGGATCCTTGAAGTCGACCGCCAAGCCTGGATCGCTGATTTGCCCGTTGAACGGGTTGCGCGAGAGGTTGTGCACCACGAGATAGAACTGCTGGATCCCGCCCCCGGTGGTGATCGCAGCTGCCGCGGGCGTCAACTTGATATCACCAACGTAGAACGGGAAGGTGTTCGGGCCGTTGGCCTTGTGCTCCGGCGGAGCCGTCGGGTCCATACCCTCCATCACCATTCCCGGGTGCAAGTAGTCGATCGACACCGGCCCCACCATCGTCAGTGGCCCGCCCGCGTGCTGGGGCACCGTGAGCTTCTCCGTGAGCGCGCTAATGCGGCCCACCTCTCGATCCCTCACGATGACGCGCACGCGATGCTCGCCCGGAACAGCCCAGAGCAGATCGTAATAACGGAAGGGCAGGTCCTTCTGGGGCCCCTTCTTCATCTGGTCGATGTTCAGACCGATCTGATAGTTGGTCAGGTCGACAATCGTTCCCGCGCCGTTGAGGGCGTACGTGTAGATCTCGAGCTCGACGTTGTCGTCGTCGCCGGCGTCGGCAAGTTCCTCGAGCTGCTCCCAGGGCACCTCGACGACCACCGCGACGCGGCTGATCGGGTCCTGCCCGGCGAAAGGAACGACGTCGATGTCGACGGCAAGATCGCTCTCGTCGAACTCCTTACCGATGAACTCGGCCAGCTGCATCTGCTTCTGCACCTCGCTCATGTCGGTGTAGTGAATCGGCGAGGCGATGGTCTCGGGCGCCGACGACACCTTGGCCCCGGAGCGTGTTACCTCGAGGTCGAGATCGAGAATGCCGGCGTCCCGCTGGCCGCGCGGGAAGGCGAGGACATAGTAACGGCGCGTCGATGCCTCGAGATCTCCTATGGCCTCCGAGAGGTTGTTCGTGTTCCAGGTGGTCGTCCCGCCGGTCGCCGCGGCGATGGCGCTCAGGGCGCTGTGCGACCCGCCCGACTGGCCGAAGCTGCCGGCGCCGCGTCCGCCCGAGGCGAGGCCGGAGTCACGTTCGCCGCCGACGCCGCTGGGATCAACCACGTGGATCACTGCGTCGGCGGCACGGAAGGCCTTACCAGCATCATCGAGAGCTTCGCGCACGTCGGCGCTGCCGAATCGCGACTCGTCGCCGGCCGCGTTGGCGAGTGCTTCGCCCGCGTTGCTCTGCATGTTGGCGGCCCGATCGCTGAGGGAATCCAGAGAGGCGCCGCTCAGGACGCTGTCGGCGAAGCCCTTGGAGAAGAAGATCACCTGCTTACGGCCGCGGATGGTGGCGAGAACGTCGGCCAAATCGTTACCGAGCCGCTCGGTGTAGTCCGTTACGACCGCCGTGTACTGCTGCACCTCGAGGCCGTTCACGTTCCGGATGATGTCGCCGATGATCTCTTCGGCGATCAGGTCCTGCTGGTCAACCTCAGCGTTGATGTCGGTGGTGGCAAAATCCGGGTCCGCTAGGTATCCCGCGCGCATGGTGTCGGCGATCAGGCCGGCCCGATCGACGTTGTGGGCTGCCGATTCGAGGCCAAGGGTCGCGATCCCGTCCAGAACCTGCTGGCGGTCGCTGGTCAGCGGCACCAAGAGGCGCACGCCGTAGATCGGCGCGAAGCCGGCGACGCCGATGAGATCGTCCGGGAGTGCCTGGTTCTCGATGAAGTTGATCGCGGCCAGCTGAGCCTCGCGCACGCCTTTGGGAGAGTTGAAGCCGGCGTCGAAGAACAGTATCCACTGACGCCAGGCGGCGGGCGGCCGGGCGCGGCGCTCGCCGCCGTCAGCGTCGGCGCCCAGGTCGACCTCGTACACCGTGGTGATGTCGCGGCTCTGGCCGTTGACCTCCAACGCAAAATCAGACGCCTGCAGGCCCGAGACGAAGTTACCGTCGTCCTCGACGACAACCTGAATCTGAATGACGTCGACCCCGGTGCGGAACTGTGGCCGCCGCTGACTGCCGGAGGAGATACTGGGAAGGAGAAGGGCCGCGATGCCTAGCAGGGCGACCAGAGAGACGAGGCGCGATGAGCGCAGCAGTAGCTTCGTGTGCATGGACCTTTCCTGCGTGGCTATGGGGGACCCTCCGCCACCAAATCCTACCAGGGACGCGGTCTGATTACCGGTGCGGAATAGGACGGTTACGTGAGGCAATAGCCGCGGGCGCGTCGCGAGTATTCCTCTACCTGGGCAGAGACCCAGGCATCATCGCGGCCGAGCTCCTTGCCGAGACAGGCGGCCACAGCCGGCGCGGCCTCGATACTGGCTGCGGCGTCGAGCAGCAGCATGCGTGTCCGGCGCGAGAGAACGTCGCCTACCGTGCGAGCCATCTCTTCGCGGGCGGCCCAGAGTACCTCGCCTAGCACGATGTCGTGATCGGGATGCAGCCGCTCGGCCAGCGCCGGTTCGCGGTCGATCATGGCCTGCAGTTCGATCGCGTCCGAGCCGTAACGGGCCAGGGCGCCAAAGCGCTCGGCGTGTCGGTGATTGCCGTGGATATTTAGGTCCGCCGTGACGCACGGGGCTTCATCGAGCCCGCCAATCAGGCACGCCTGGTTGATGGTGTCCTCGGCCATGCGCCGATAGGTGGTCCACTTGCCCCCTGCGACCGTCACCAGGCCGGAGCGGGAAATGCTCACGTCGTGGTCGCGCGAGATGGCGGCGGTCGAGCCCTCGTCGGCACTGCCCACCAACGGACGCAGCCCGGCGAAGACGCTGCGCACGTCGGAGGGCTCAGGATCACGCGTCATGTAACGGCCGCAATGGCGAAGCAGGAAATCGACCTCCTCCGGCAGCGGCCTCGGTTCGGCTTCGATTTCGGTGCGCGGAGTGTCGGTCGTGCCGACCACCACCTTGCCCAGCCACGGGATGGCGAAGAGCACGCGGCCGTCGTCGGTGTGCGGCACCATGATGGCGCTGTTGCCGGGGAGGAAGTCTGCATCGAGGACGATGTGGATTCCCTGGCTGGCGCGAATGATCGGTGGGGCTTTGGGGTCGTCCATGCGCCGAAGCGAGTCGGCGAACACGCCGGTGGCGTTGATCACGACGTGGGCGCGGAGTTCGAAGTCCGTGCCGGACTCCTCATCGCGGGCGACCACCCCCGTTACCAGCCCGTGCTCGTGGAGCAGCTCCGTCACGCAGGTGTAGTTGAGGACAGTTGCTCCTTGATCGGCCGCGGTCTTGGCCATGTCCACGGCGAGGCGGGCGTCATCGAACTGACCATCAAAGTAGAGAACACCGCCGCGCAGGCCGTCCGTCTCGATGTTGGGCAGTCGCTCGATCGTTTCTTCCTTGGACAGGACTCGCGAGGCGCCGAACCCGAGCTTGCCCGCGAGCAGGTCGTAGACCTTCAGCCCGACGCCGTAGAAGGGCGCCTCCCACCAGTCGTAGTTGGGAACGACGAACCTGCGATCGTGTACCAGATGGGCGGCGTTGCGGCGCATCAGGCCGCGTTCGTGCAAGGCCTCGGTAACCAGGGCGATGTCGCCGCGCTGCAGGTAGCGGACACCGCCGTGCGCCAACTTGGTGCTGCGGCTCGAGGTCCCCTGGGCGAAGTCCCTACGTTCCAGTAGCAGGGTGCGATAGCCGCGAGAGGCGGCGTCGATGGCGCAGCCCAGACCGGTGGCTCCGCCGCCGACGATGATCACGTCCCATGGTCCGGGCTCGGCAAGGCGGGCGAGCATGGTCTCGCGATTCATTCGCATCAGTCTTGTGCCGCCTTCTGTGGAGTTGCATGCAGGCCGCGTACGCTGGCGACGGCACTGTCCCAGCCGGACCGAAGCGATTCCACTTCGGAGGCAGCGCGCTGAGCAGAAAACCGCCGATCGACGTTCCAGCGCCTTTCGAGCGTACTGATGTCCGACCACACTCCCACCGAGAGACCTGCCAGGTAGGCGGCACCCAGCGCGGTGGTTTCGAGATTGAGCGGGCGCACCACATCGGCACCCAGCAGGTCAGCCTGGAACTGCAGCAGCATGGTGTTGGCTGCGGCTCCGCCGTCGACACGTAGCTCATTGATTGGCCGTTCACGATCCGCTTCCATCGCTTCGAGCACGTCGGCAACCTGGTAGGCGATGCCCTCCAGGGTGGCGCGAGCAACGTGTGCGGCGGTGGAGCCGCGGGTGAGCCCGAGAAGGGCGCCGCGCGCGTGGGCATCCCAGTGTGGGGCGCCGAGTCCGGCAAATGCGGGAACGCAGTACACCCCGGCGCTGTCCGTGACGGAAGCGGCCAGCGTCTCGACGTCGGCCGATTCCTCGATAATGCCCAGGCCATCCCGCAACCACTGCACGGCAGCGCCACCGACAAACACCGAGCCTTCGAGCGCGTAGGTGAGCTTGTCGCCGATTTGCCAGGCGACTGTGGTGAGCAGGCGATTCCGCGACCGGACAATCTGCTCGCCGGTATTCGCGAGCAGGAAGCAACCGGTGCCATAGGTCGTCTTTGCCATGCCCGGCTGTACACACATTTGGCCAAAGAGCGCCGCCTGCTGGTCGCCCGCGATGCCGGTGACCGGTACCGCCGCGCCGAGCAGCTCCGCGTGGGTGTCGCCAAAGTGTCCGCTCGAGGGCCGGATCTCGGGAAGCAGCGAACGGGGGATGTCGAAGACGGCGAGCAGATCGTCGTGCCAGTCGCCACTGGCCAGATCGAACAGCAGCGTGCGTGACGCGTTGCTTGGGTCGGTGGCGTGTCGGCCGGTCAGTCGCCATAGCAGCCAGGAATCGATGGTGCCGAACGCCAGCTGGCCCGCCGCGGCGCGTTCCCGGGCGCCCTCGACGTGGTCGAGCAACCAGGCGATCTTGGTACCAGAAAAGTACGGGTCGATCTGCAGTCCGGTCCGTTCGACGATCATGTTGGCGTGATCGCTCTCACGGAGATCGTCGCACCTGGTGGCCGTGCGGCGATCCTGCCAGACGATGGCGTTGTGCAAGGGCTCGCCCGTGGCCCGGTCCCATAACACGGTGGTCTCGCGCTGGTTGGTAATGCCGATCGCAGCCAGATCGTCGGCGGTTAGTTGAGCCGCGTCGAGGGCCGCCCGGGCCACGGTCAGCTGCGTTGTCCAGATCTCGTTCGCGTTGTGCTCCACGTGCCCCGGGGCGGGGTAGATCTGGTCGAACTCGCGTTGCGCGCGACCGTGGACCTCGCCCGCATCGTCGAAGATGATCGCCCGGCTGCTCGTCGTCCCCTGGTCGAGGGCCATGATGAAAGCCACGGGAGTCTCCGTCAGTTGCCGCCGGCGAGCATTTCAGCCGAGGGATCGAGGCGGTCCCACAGATGGCCGCCGAACACTGATAGTGCCACCACTACGGCTCCGATGGGGAGGGCGCCGACGAGACCTAGCACAGGGAGTTCCCACGCCGTAATCGGAAGGCCCCATACAAGGACCTGTACGGCAACGACGGCCGCCACGCTGAGAACGCCCGGCAGCAGGCCGGCGAACATGACGATCGACAGGGCCATGAACACCAGAATGTGCTGTCCGAACTTCGAAGCGGCCTGTCTCTTCGCGGTACCGAGGTGTACCCATCCGGGGAAGGCGAGTGCTGCGATGTTCTCGAG
>JAJCXS010000144.1 GCA_029263335.1 Acidobacteriota bacterium
GGTGCCACTGGCGGGGTCGCGACGCATGGCGCTCGATCCGATCTTCCCCGACGAGTGCGCCCCTTTGTCGCCGGTGGCAGCGCGACCCACCAGCCACGGGCTGGTCGAGCGTTGGGCAATCGCGTGTCCGTCGGGACTGGCCGGCGCCAAGATCACCATCGCCGGTCTCGAGCGAACCTACACCGACGTCATGATCCGCATCGAGTTCGCTGAGGGCTCGCCACATCTGTATATCGTCCGCGCGGTCAACCCTGGCGTCGTCGTCGGCGCGGGGGGCGACAGCGGGCGCCCGGTGATCGACTACCTGCGCCTGGGTTTCGAGCACATCGTGTTCGGGTTCGATCATCTGTTGTTCGTTCTGGGGCTGCTTCTGATCGTGCAGAACCGCTGGATGCTGCTGAAAACCATCACCTCTTTCACGGTGGCGCACAGCATCACGTTGGCCATCGCCACCCTCGGGCTCATCGCGGTTCCGGTCAGGCCGCTGGAGGCGTCGATCGCGTTGAGCATCCTCTTTCTCGGACCCGAGATCGTTCGCGTGTGGCGTGGCGAGTCCAGCTTCACCATCCGCCATGCCTGGGTGGTGGCGTTCGCCTTCGGTCTGCTGCACGGCTTCGGATTCGCCAGCGGCCTGGGCGCGGTCGGTCTGCCACAAGGCGAGATTCCTTTGGCCCTGCTGTGGTTCAACCTCGGCGTCGAGGCCGGACAGCTGTTCTTCGTGTTCGTAGTATTCGCGCTGGAGCGGGTGCTGCGGACGCGTGACATGGCCTGGCCACGCTGGGTGGAGAAGCTGCCCGGCTACGCCGTGGGCTCGTTGGGCGCCTTCTGGACGATCCAGAGAACCTTGATGATCTTCGCGACCTAGCAGGCCGTGGCCGGCAGCGCCTACATCTTCCAGCGTTCTGGGAAGTCCTCGAGCCCCTCGACCTCGTCGGCGGGACGCTGGCCGTGAAGCCGACGTCCCTGCCAGAGCATGGTGAGCAAGGCGACCCAGAAGACCGCGCCGCCAATGGCGACGGCTGTCGGCGGCAGCACGCTGCCAACGCGCATGCGCTCCCAGAAGACATCGAACGTGCCTGCCACCGTCGGGTGCATCTCCAGCTTCAGCAACCACGCGCCCGAGAGAATCGCATAGATGAAGATGTAGTTACGTCGCAGGCGGAAGCCCATCGTGGGCACCATCCTCGACTTGTATCTCGGTTGATCGAGATCGCTGCAGATCTGCTGGCGCCAGTGCGGCATCGGCGAGACCAAGGAACGCGAGACCATGGGGGCCAGGAAGTTCTCCTCCAGCATGCGGACCCGTGCCGCGTACACTTCGTAGCGGCGGTATCGCCGCGCCTCGATTACGAGAAACGCGAACACGACCAGATTCGACAGCAGCAGCAGGAAATGCGACTGGTTCGGGTCTGCGAAGGCAACCGACAACATGCCGGCGACGGTGAGCACCGCCCAGTTCGTGGTGGCGTCGATGCGCTGGCGCCAGATCGTCGATCGATGTGTCTCGCCGCGATAGAAATGCACCATCACGCTGAGATATTCCGGTCGTGAGATCGGTGTTTCTTCGAGCGCGGCGGCGGCAGCAAGTTCCTCGGTATCGTTCATCAACCGACAGTCTAGATCGTGTGGTCATCCGCCACTCCCGCGGACGAGGAAAGCCGGCCTCGACGGATCGACGCCGTGGGTCCGGCTTTTCTCGACCGGTCCGGAACTATTCCGGAGCCAGCGGCTCGGGGAGCGGTGCGGCCTTACTTCGCAGGACGAATCTCGACCTTCATCACCGGGTTGCGCCAGTCGTAAATGACGCTGGAGACATCGCCATCGCCGCGAATGCCCGGGTGAATGTGTACGAAGCCTTCGCGACCGTTACGCGCGCGCACGCCACCGCTGCCGCAAGGCGGGCCAGGAATGCTGTCACAGCTCTCGTTGTTCGCTTCGCTGCCCGCGTCGTAGGCAGGAATCGCGAAACTGTGGCGCCCGTCGAGATTCGACAGGTCGTAGCTATCGAGCCCCGCGAACGCATCGTTGGTGGTCACGAGCATCGCCGCCAGACTGAGATAGTCGCCCTCGGCCACGGTGACCTCGACGCTTTGGGTGGCACCCGGCAACAGCGGTCCGCCGGCCATCGCCCAATCGGTGACCTCCGCGCCGGCCGCGTCGAGCGCTGCCGTCAGTCCGGACGTGTCTGCGTCCTCTGCGAGCGCGGCGAGCGCCGCGCTCGCCTTCTTGCCCGCCTTGAACATGCGGAACTTCGCCGAATGGGTCGCAACGACCGCCGGACTGATGATCTGACCGCCCGTCAGGTTGGTGACACGAATCTCGTAGGTTTGGGCACCGGCGGTACCAGCAATGATGGTAGCGGCGACGACCGTGACGACGCCGAATAGCTCGCGCATTCTGGTGCACTCCTTGAAGCCTGTGCCGACAGGAAATCCGTCGACTGGCCATCACTATCCGGCGGGAGTTTCACGCGGCGCTCACGCGTTGATCACGAAACCGTCACAGCGGCCCGGAGGTGTGCTCCGGCTCACACAATGGGGAGCTGAACCCTGAAGGTGGTACCGCGGCCTGGCACGCAGGAAAACCCGATGCTGCCGCGATGAAGTTCGATCGCTCGCTTGGCAATCGCCAGTCCAAGTCCGCCGCCACCCTGACCCGTATCGCTCGTTCCTCGGTAGAAGCGCTCGAAGACGTGGGGCTGGTGTTCGGGCGGAATGCCATCCCCGGAGTCCCGTACCGAAAGGCTTACGCCGTCATCTTCGCGCTTGGCCGATAGGTCGACGCTGCCGCCGTCGGGAGTGTGATGCAGGGCGTTGTCCAGCAGGTTGGCGAGCGAACGCTCGATGAGCCGCGGGTCGCCCACCACTTCACAGTCGGCGATCGCAAGATCCGTACCGAACTCCACCCCGCGCCGTTCGGCGACCGGACGATAACGACGGGCAACGTCCCGCACCAACTCTTCGAGCCCGAACCTCTCGGCTGTCGCAGGGGCGTCGAGCGTGTCCAAGCGCGCCAGTTCAAACAACTCATCGATCAGCTGGCTGAGCCGCTCGCCATGCCGAATCGCCACGCCGAGATGCTCATCGCGTTCGGCCGCGGTCAAACGATCCCCCTGCAAGCGCAAAGTCTCGATATAGCCCGTCAGGTGCGCCAATGGTGTTCGCAGGTCGTGCGAGACATTGGCGACAAGCTCGCGGCGCGAACGATCGGCGCGGTTCAGTGCCTCCATCTGCGTACGGATCCGCTCGGCCATGCCACGGAACGACACCTGGAGGCTCGATACTTCGTCGCCATTGACCGGCCCGGGTCCGGCGGGAGTCCCTGCGAGGGCGGCGGCAAACTCTCGCATCTCCCGGTCGAGCTCGACGAGCGGCCGGGTCAGCCGGTAGAAGAATGTCGTACCGACCACGAGTGTGATCGCCAGGATTCCGGCGCTGATCCAGGCGGCCAGCCGCAGCATGTAGCTCCGCGCCAGCATGCCGGCCACGCCGTCATACGCTTCGCCAGCGAGGACGACGTAGACGTAACCTAACTGGACACCGTCACGAACCAAGGCGGCAGCCGAGAACACCTTGCGGCGCTGCGAGCGCGGGTCGTCGCCCAACACAGGACCCTCGCCTTCGCCTTCGAGCAACTGCTGAATGGGTGCCAGGGACACGCGGCGCCGTTGAACATGGCCCTCTGGTGCAGAGAAGGCCAGGATCTCTCCGCTCGCGTCGAGTAAGTAGACCTCAATGGCCGGATTTACGTGCATGAGTTCCGTGAACAGGGTCTCAAGCGATTCCTCATTCACCGCTGTGCCGTCGAGAAGTTCGTAGGCGCCGGCGATATGCGGGGCCAATTCCGCGTTGAGCCGCTGCTGTACTTCCTGCTCGTACATCTGGCTCGTGCGTACGGTCAGCCCCAGGAAACCCGCCCCGGCCAACAGCAGCAGCACCACCAGCCCGACCGTGAGTTTGGTGAGAAGCGATCGACGCATGTCAGGCTTCCACCCGTGGGTCGCGGAAACGATAGCCAACGCCCCAGACTGTGTGGACGTAGCGAGGCTCGCCCGGATCTGGCTCGATCTTGGCGCGGAGGCGGTTCACATGCGCGTTCACCGTGTGCTCCTGGGAGCCGTGAGAGCCGCCCCACACGAGATCCAGCAGCTGCGCGCGCGTGTAAACGCGGCCCGGGTTGGACGCGAGCTGCAGCAGCAGATCAAACTCCGTGGCGGTCAAGTCCACGCGCTGCTCGCCAACCGCCACACCACGACTCGTCGGATCGATCACGAGGTCGCCGATCAGGAGCCGCTGCTGCGGATCGGCCTGAAAACTACGGGCAAGGTCGACCCGCCGCAGAATCGCTTTGACGCGCGCGGTGAGTTCGCGGATGGCGAACGGCTTCACCAAGTAGTCGTCGGCGCCAAGTTCGAGCCCGACAACGCGATCCGTCTCGTCCGCGCGCGCCGTCAGAATCAAGATCGGGGTGTAGTCTTGCCGCTGGCGCAACTCGCGACACAGGTCCAGGCCGTCCCCGTCCGGAAGCGTCAGGTCCAGAATCACCAATACCCGTTCCTGGGCACGCAAGCCGCGCCGCGCCGCCGCAAGGTCGGGCGCGACGTCCGTCTTGAAGCCGAGGGGCGCCAGATTCAGCTGCAACAGGCGGCCCAAGTCCGGCTCATCTTCGACCACCAGGATCGAGGGCTGGGCATTTGTGTCGGGCTGCATCGCGAAAACCTACGACGCGGTTATCACAAAAGGTTCACATTCCCAGCGGATGCCTGGGCCTTCAGCTTGAGTCTATTCGGCCTTTGGACCATGGCTCTGGACGCGTCATCCTGCCCGCCGCCGGCCCTTGTTCCAGCTAATCACCAGTCTCGCGACCGCAATGACGATGGGCGCCAGAGCCGCCAGAGCCGCCACACCCGAGGCGCGTGCTTTCCGAGCGCCGCCGGCTCCGGCCGCGGCGGCCGATCCGCCGGTTGGCAGCAATCCCGAGCCCGCTCGGGCCAGACTGCGAAGCACGTCGAACCTGCCGCGAACCGCATCGACCTCCAAGCGGAGCATCTCCCGATTCGCCTGTACGCGCTCGAGGAGCAACTGCTTTCGTAAGGCTTGCTCGCTCATGCCGTGTCTCCACGACTGCGAAAGGCCTCGGCGTCTTTGCGCAATTCATCGAGCGTGGCGGCGAACGGCGGCGCCGCATTCCTGACGCGGCTCCGCGCGGCAAGGCCCAGACCGACCCCCACGCCGAGGTAGGCCACGGCCAGAACCACGCACACGAGCAGGCGCTGTTCCCAGAATGCCAACACCAGGACGATGTTGAGACTCAGGAGTCCGGCAAACAGAAACACGACGGCTACCAAGGCCGCTACCAGCGTGGCGAGCATTCGGTCGCGTTCCTCGCTGAGTTCGAACCCAAACAGCTCGAACCTCGTCTCCAGCGCCTCCAGCAGCCGGTTGCCGAGACCGCTGCGAGGGGAGCGTTCAGTCGTCATCGGTCTGCCCGGACCCGCGCAGCAACAGGCCAAGCATGAAACCGACACCCGCTGCGATGCCCACCGCCAACAGCGGATGCTGGCGGATCGTGTTTTCGGCCTCTTCTACCCCGGCTCGGACTGCAGCCTCGCCCTCGCCCACCGTGTCGGAGAGCGTCGCCGCGGTCTCTTGCGCGGCCTTGCCGAGATCACTCAGCAGATCGGTGAGGTTGTTGTCCTCACTGGCGTCGGTAGCGTCCGACGCGACGGTTGCTTCGGCATCGCCGGCAGCTTCCGTATCGGAACCCTGGTCGCGAACATCTTCGGCGTCCATTGTCGCCTCCTTGGTCGTGGACCGGATACCACCATTATGAGCCAACTCGGTCGCATATGCTCGGCTATCGTGGCCACGCCTTCGCCCTAGACCGGCGTAAACTGAGCGCGGTCCCAGTTATCGCCGACACGGAGTTTCCACCATGCGACCAGCAAGCCGCATCGACGTATTGTCCGCCTCACTCACCCTCGCCGCGCTGCTGGCACTCGTGGGAAGTGCCGTCCCGTCCGCTGCCAAGGCAGCGCCCAGCTACCAGGAGGATGGCCAGGACACCACCGCGTCCTGGGATGTGAGCAACCCTCCGGGGTGGGATGAGACAGCTCGCTTTGCCGTGGATGAAGGCACCTGGATGAGTGTCGATATCAGTCCCGACGGGACCACGATCGTCTTCGACATGCTAGGCGATATCTACACCATGCCCGCCGCTGGCGGACAGGCTACCCGCATCCTCGGCGGAGTCGCCTGGGAGATGCAGCCTCGCTTCAGCCCGGACGGTGAGTGGATAGCGTTCACCTCGGATCGCGATGGCGGCGACAACATCTGGATCGTCCGTCCCGACGGAGGCGATCCACAGCAGGTGTCCGACGAGTCCTTCCGCCTACTCAACAGTCCGAACTGGAGCCCGGACGGCGAGTACCTCATCGCGCGCAAGCACTTCACCGGTACCCGGTCGCTGGGTGCCGGCGAGATCTGGATGTACCACCGCAGCGGCGGTGCCGGCGTGCGGCTGACCGAACGGCCCAACCAGCAACAGGACGTTGGCGAGCCGATCTTTGGGGCCGACGGCCGTTATGTGTACTTCAGCCAGGACACCACGCCGGGGCCCTTCTTTCAGTACAACAAAGATCCCAACCCGGGCATCTACACGATCCGGCGACTCGACCTTGATCGCGGTGAAACCAGTAACTACATCGGCGGGGCCGGTGGCGCGGCTCGACCGACGCCGTCGCCCGACGGCAAGACGATCGCTTTCGTCAAGCGCGTCCGCTTGCAGACGGTGCTGTATCTGCAGGACGTGGAGAGCGGACGCGAGTGGCCTCTGTACAGTGGCCTCGACCACGACATGCAAGAAACCTGGGCCATTCATGGCGTCTATCCGGCCTTCGCCTGGACGCCTGCCGGCGACGAGATCGTGATCTGGGCGGGGGGCAAGATCCAGCGCGTCGACGTCGCGACGGGAGAGGCTGAAGCCATCCCCTTCACCGCGGACGTGGAACTCACCACGGCACCCGCCGTGCGCTATGCACAGGAAGTCTCACCGACGACCTTCGATGCCAAGATGCTTCGTTGGGTCAGCGTTTCGCCCGACCAGAGCCAGGTACTGTACGGGGCGGTCGGCGGAGTCTGGGTCAAGGATCTAACCAACGGCGAACCGCGTCAGATCACCGGCCCCGACGAGCTGGCCTACTACCCGTCGTGGCACCCGGACGGTAAGAGCATCGTCTACGTGACCTGGAACGATCAGAGTCTCGCCGCCATCCGCGTCCGCGATGTGGCTGGTGGCGCGCCCACCGACCTGGCCACCGGAATGGGGCATTTCGTCGACCCGATCTTCACACCCGACGGTACCCGTGTGGTCTATCGCCGAGTCGGCGGCGGCGGCCTTGTGAGTCCGTTGTGGTCACGCGATCGCGGTCTGTACATCATCGGCCTGAACGGCGACGCACCCGAACTCATCTCGCGCTCCGGGCAGCGGCCCCACTTCGGACCGGATCCCACGCGGGTCTTTCTGTTCGACTTCGAAAGCGGCAACCGCGCCCTGACAAGCATCAAACTGGATGGCAGCGAGAGGCGCGTCCATCTGACCTCTGAAAACGCTACCGATTTCACCGTTTCGCCGAACGGGCAGTGGGTAGCCTATGCCGAGCGATTCAAGGCCTACGTTGTTGCCCTGCCAAGGCCGGGTCGGTCGATCCAGGTCGGACCGGGGAGCGCCCCGGTGCCAGTCAAGCAGGTGTCGCGCGACGCCGGCAACTACCTCCACTGGTCGGGCGACTCGAACACGCTCTACTGGAGCCTCGGGCCGGAGTTGTTTTCGCGCGCGCTGCCGGACGCCTTCGCCTTCCTCGACGGCGCTCCGAGCGAACTGCCGGAGCCCGACGCCAAGGGACTTCACATCGGCCCGACGCTCGAAACCGGTGCTCCTTCGGGAGTGGTGGCCTTCGTCGGCGGCCGCATCGTGACGATGGCCGGCGACGAAGTCATTGACGATGGCACCTTGGTGGTGGACGGCAACCGCATCGTTGCGGTCGGCCCGCGCGCCGAGGTCCTCGTACCGGCAGGCGCCCATGTCGTGGACGCCGCCGGCGATACCTTGCTCCCCGGATTCATCGACGTGCATGCGCACGGCGGTGCGGCCGCCAACGGCATGATCCCCGAGCAGAACTGGCAGCATCTGGCTACCCTCGCCTTCGGGGTCACGACCACGCATGATCCGTCGAACGATACGGCGACGATCTTCACCGCTTCTGAGATGGCCAAGGCCGGACGTATCGCGTCGCCCCGCATCTACTCCACCGGTACGATTCTGTACGGCGCGCAGGGTTCCTTCCGCGCCGAAATCGACAGCTATGAGGACGCGCTCTCGCACCTGCGCCGCATGAAGGCGGTCGGTGCGTTCAGCGTGAAGTCCTACAACCAGCCGCGGCGCGACCAGCGCCAGCAGGTCATCGCGGCGGCGCGCGAACTCGAGATGATGGTTGTGCCCGAGGGTGGCTCCCTCTATCAGCACAACATGACGATGGTGGTCGATGGCCACACCGGCGTCGAGCACTCCGTACCGCTGGCCAGACTCTACGACGACGCGATGTCCCTCTGGTCTGACAGCGGCACGTACTACACGCCGACCCTGGTCGTCTCCTATGGCGGCCTGTCTGGAGAGAACTACTGGTACCAGAACACCAACGTGTGGGAGCACGAACGCCTGCTGGAATTCGTGCCGAGCGAGTTGATCGACTCCCGCTCGCGACGGCGCCTGATGGCGCCCGAGGGTGACTTCAATCACGTCAGCATTTCGCAGGGCGCAGCCGAACTCGTGCGCCGCGGCGGCAGCGTACAGATCGGCGCCCACGGCCAGCTCCAAGGGCTCGCCCCTCACTGGGAGATCTGGATGCTCGGGCAGGGCGGCATGACACCCATGCAGGCACTGCGCAGCGCAACGCTTTCGGGGGCCATGTATCTGGGGCTCGATGGCGACCTGGGTTCGTTAGAAGTCGGCAAACTGGCCGACTTGATCGTCCTCGATGGCAACCCGCTGGAGGACCTTCGCAACACCGACACCACCCGCATGGTGATGGCCAACGGACGCCTGTTCGACGCCGTCACGATGAACGAGATCGGCAACCATCCTCGACAGCGCCCGCCGTTGTACTGGGCAGACGAGGCCACCGAGCACTGACCGACCCGCGTCTCGGCTGCCCCGGCCTTACTCGGGCAGGCAGGGGTTGCCGAGCTCTCGGAAGATCAGACTCAGACCGGCGAGCTCGAAGTGATTGCGTTCGAGGGGATCCCTCGTGCCCTGGCCTTGAGCCCTCACGTACAAGCGCTCATGCTCCAGCATGCTAGCGACCAGGTCAGCAGACTTGGCGAAATGGCGCATCGGCAGATGGCCGGTGCTCTGGGTCTCTTCGACCAGTTGACCCTTGCTGTCGATCGCGAATCCGAATGTTCCTCCGATGAACCGTCCGAGCGACATCGACTCATCATCGAACTGCAGCCGCACGGTGTCCGCGTACGGCCGGAAGAACACGCGCGCCTCGCCTGCCTTGCAGTGAAGATGCAGCAGCGGGCGGAAGTCGCCACGGTATTCCGCCGCCGCGATCAGCAGCAGCAGCTCGTCATCCGCTGCGTAGATAATCTCCCAACCGCCGAGATCCTGCGCGGATGCCGCCAGACTCAGACTCGCCGCAAGAGCCAGGCTGACCGCCAATCGCATTGTGCCTCCTGTGTCCTGTGTCGGTTATCGGCTGCAGTGTCGCTCCTCCCTGGGGACTTTGCAACGGAACGCAGCGCCAGCCAGACTCTCAGACATCCGGTATCGGTGACCCCGCCATTCGCTACGCCACGATCTCGCCCAGCGACGGAATTTCGATGACTCCTTTGAGACAGTTCAGCACCGTGGTGCTCGTTACCGCGGCGTGCGCGTCCAGCGTCGCCGCGTTCGCGCGGCCGCAAGCTGCAGCGACACCACACGGCCGCCGCGTGGCCGTGACCATCGACGACCTGCCCGCGAACATGTTCCGCGGCGATCTGACGGACTGGCAGGACATGACCACGACGCTGCTCGCCGGCCTCGTGAGGCACTCCGTGCCAGCCATTGGATTCGTCAACGAGCAGAAGCTCTACGTCGATGGTGCCGCGGAGCCTGCGCCGGCGTATGTGGAGCTGCTGCGGGACTGGCTGGACGCGGGAATGGAACTCGGCAACCACACCTACTCGCATCCCGATCTGCACCGCACGCCCGTTGCGGAGTACGAGCGGGACATCCTCCGCGGCGAGACCATCACGCGCCCCTTGCTTGCCGAGCATGGCGCGGTGCCTCGCTACTTCCGCCACCCTTTTCTGCACACGGGAAACGATCTCGAGACCCGCGACGTCGTGCATGACTTCCTCACGGAACATGGTTATCGCGTGGCCCCCGTCACCATCGACAACCTCGAGTACATTGCCGCCCGTGCCTACGACCACGCCCTGGTTCGAAGCGACCAGGAGCTGGCGAAACGCATCGCCAGCAGCTACGTGCAGTACATGCGGGAGGTGTTCGCCTACTACGAGCGGCAATCCAAAGCCTTGCTCGGATACGAGATTCCGCAATCGCTGCTGCTCCACGCGAACCGGCTCAATGCCGCGGTCATCGACGAGCTGCTAGGGATGATGCGCGCCCGTGGCTACGAGTTCGTCACCCTCGATGAGGCGCTGGAGGATCCGGCCTACCAATCGAAGGACGAATTCGCGGGCCGGGCAGGCATCACCTGGCTGCACCGTTGGGCCATCACCGCCGGCAAACGAGGGGGGTTCTTCGGCTCCGAGCCGGATCTGCCC
>JAJCXS010000145.1 GCA_029263335.1 Acidobacteriota bacterium
GGCGGCGAGCTCGGCGGACCGCTGGTTCGCGATCGCTTCTTCGTGTGGGGTTCCTACGGTAAGCAGGACATCAAGCAGTTTGTTGGCCGCTCGCCGGACAACACGCAGCTGAAGAACATCCACGCGAAGGGCAACCTTCACCTGGGTGACAGCTTCGTCCTGAACTACACGTTCGTCAACGCGGACAAGACCAAGCAGGGTCGTGGCGCCTCGGCAACGAAGCCGCCGCTGACCACCTTCAACCAGGGTGGTCCGACCCCGACCCACACGGTCAAGGGTCAGTACACGATCAACGACAACAACTACGTTGAGGCGTCGTACAACAACACGGGCCTGGGCTTCTTCCTGGAGCCGCAGGGTGGCCGTGACATCCAGCCGTCGTTCGACTTGGCGACCGGGATGTGGGGCAACAGCTACTTCTTCTACGACACCGATCGTCCGTTGAAGAACGTCCGTGTCGACGGCAACAGCTACATTGCTGGCGCCAACGTCGATCACGAGATCAAGTACGGCTACAGCTTCCGTTCCGCAGGCGTCGAGTCCATTTGGGGCGCGGCGGGTGGTGCGGTCGCCGTGTTCATCGAGGGGACTCCGGCGGAAGGCTGGCTGATCCAGGACTCCATCGACAACTACGAAGGCAAGCGCAACAGCTTCTATGCTGGCGACACCATCAGCGCCGGTCGTTTGACGATCAACGCTGGTCTGCGCTACGACAACCAGACCTCACAGGGTCTGGCCAGTGAGGTTGCCGCCCACTCGTCGGCTCCCGATCTGTTCCCCGCGAACTCGTTCGCCGGGTCCGAGAAGGGCACGTGGAACTCGCTGTCGCCTCGCGTCGGCATGACCTACGACCTCACGGGCGACTCCAAGACCATCCTGCGTTTGAACGCCGCGCGTTACTACTCGCAGATGGGTGCTGGTGAATATCAGCGCGTCAACACCACCGGCGGTCCCGAGATGGACTTCAGCTGGACCGACCTGAACGGCAACGGCCAGGTCGACAATGGTGAGACCGGCAGCCTGCTGTGGGTCAGTGGCGGCTTCGATCCGGCCAACCCGACGGCTCCGTCGTCCAACCGGATTACCGAGACCGACGCGCCTTGGACCAACGAGCTGATCGTTGGTCTCGAGCGTGAGTTGAACCGATCGTTCGCGATCGGCGGTAACTTCATCTACAAGAAGAACAGCAACTTCACCTGGAACCCGCGTGCGGGCGAAGAGAACGACGCGTTCTGGACGCAGGCGACGGATTCCACGGGAGCCTCGTTCTATCAGCCTGTTGGCACGCGTGCCCTCGGCAACGTCTACCAGCAGCGCAATGGCTACAACACCCAGTACACGGGCGTTGAGCTGTTCCTGAACAAGCGCTTCGCTGACAAGTGGATGGGTAACGCGTCGTTTACGTTCGCCAACCCGACGCAGCACTACACGGCGTCCACCGGCTACACCGATCCGACCAACATCGGCGTGACCGATGGCGAGATCGACGCCGCCGGTTCGCGGACCGGGTCGTTCTGGGGAGCCAGTCGCTGGTTCCTGAAGGCGTCCGGCATGTATGCCCTGCCCGCAGGGTTCAACGTGTCCGGTTTCTTCCAGGTGCGTGAGGGCAACATCATTGCTCCCACCGTCCGGTCGGGTAACCGTGCGTTCGGCGCTGGTCGTGTCCAGGTCATCCAGGACACCTTCGGTTCGGAGCGTCTGCCGACGTTCTGGACGGTCGATCTGCGCGCGGAGAAGACCTTTGATCTCTCCGACAGGGGCCGCGTCCATCTGATCGTGGACGTGTTCAACGCCCTGAACCAGGACACCATCCTGGCGACGTCGAACCAGATCAACTCCTCGGTCTTCGGGCTGATCCGTGAGGTCCAGCAGGGCCGCACGATCCGCTTCGGTGCCCGCGCGGTGCTTCGCTAGGCGGAGGGCTGTGAGCTCACCTCGGTGAGCTAGCGAGACGGAATTGCCCCCGGGGCTTCGGCCCCGGGGGCTTTTTCTGTCTGCGGTGCCTCAGGGAGAAGGGCGGCCCGGGGCGGAAAGGGGGGCGTTTCTAGGGCGGTTGGGTTGGTGGCCTGCCGATGGAGGTTGGCAATCCTTCCAAGGAATCGGCGCGGGTGATTCAACATTACGGCGGTCGTTCGGGGAGGCTGCCCAATGAAATCGGTAGGCCAATAGGGCGAGGGCGCGCGTCGTACGACTTGTACGATTGTCCGTAACATATTGATAACAAAAGGAATGCAGGGCGCAGCTCGGGCTGCCGCCGGGACGCGTTGGCGATGTTGGCACGGACGTTGCTCTAGTGGACGACTGGACTCATCCATTGAAGTCCGGATCAGAACCGCGACGCTTCGTAGCAAGTTTGTGGGAACGAAGCGGCAGACCCCGGCGGCCCATATCCCGCATGGCAGATGCCTATAGGAGGGCAAATGCAGATCCTCAAGCGCTCGCTCATCGCGAGCCTCATCATGGTCATGTTTGTTGCGGCCCCGGTTTGGGCGCAGGAAACTGGTTCGATTACGGGTACCGTCACGGACCCGGATGGCGCCGCCCTGCCGGGCGTAGCTGTCACCATCGCGGGCAACCAGGTCCCGACGGCGACGGTCTTCACCCAGGCGAACGGTGTGTACCGTTTCCCCGTGCTGCCTCCCTCGAGTGACTACTCCGTCACCTTCGGTCTCGAAGGCTTCAAGACGGTCATCCAGGAAGGTCTGCCGGTTCGTGTTGGCGGCAACACCCAGATCAACGTAGAGATGCAGCTGTCGACGGTTGAAGAGACCGTTACGGTGACGGGCATGAGCCCGATCGTCGACGTCAAGAGCACCAGCCTCGGTTCGAACATGACCGAGGAGTACATGCAGTCGATTCCTTCCGCCCGCGATCCGTGGGTCATGATGGAGCACACGGCTGGCATGCAGGTGGATCGCATGAACGTCGGTGGTTCGGAAGGCGGACAGCAGTC
>JAJCXS010000146.1 GCA_029263335.1 Acidobacteriota bacterium
GACCGCCCCAGAAGCTGCGAGGGATGCCGTCCAGGAAGAGAGCGCCCCGCGTCCGATGACCACCGACGACGCGCTCGACATGGTGAGCGTCTCGCCGCAGGCGATGTCGCCGGATGGCGCTTGGGTGTTGTTCTCCAAACGAGAGCTGGACTGGGACGCCAACAAGTATGAAACCGAGGTCTGGATGGCACCTACCGACGGCGGCGACGCGTTCCGGTACCTCGGCGAGGACGGCGGATCGGACTTTCGCTTCTCCCCCGACGGCAAGTACCTGACGTTCAAGCGATCGGCCGGCGAAGGCAAGAAACGAACCTCGCAACTGTTCTGGATGCGGGCGGCGGGGGGTGAGGCCATTCAACTCACCGAGCACGCGACCTCCGTAGGCCAGTACCGCTGGTCGGCCGATTCGAGCCGTATCTTCTTCGTCGCCCAGGACAAGCGCGACAAGGATGCGCAGAAGGCCATCGACGACGGCCAGGACGCCATCTTCGTCGACGAGGGGCCCAACGGTCAGACCCAGTCGCAGTGGAGCAACCTCTGGGTGTTCGCGATCGACGAGATCGAGGGCGAAGAACGCGAACGGCAGCTCACCGAAGAGGAATTTCTCATCTCCGGCTTCGATCCCTCGCCGGATGGTCGCTGGGTGGCCTTGACCGCACGCTACACGAACCGTCGCAACGATGGCGACAAGACGGAGATCTTCCTGCTCGATGTGGATTCCGGCGAGAGGACCCGCCTCACCGAGAATCGCGCGCCCGAAGGCGGCGTGCTCTGGGCCCCCGACTCGCAACGCTTTGTGTACTCGGCTGGCGACGATCAGGAGTGGCTCAACCGCAACTCCAAGTTGTGGCTGATGGAGGCCGAGCTCGGCGAGCACCGACTGCTCACCGCCGCATTTGCCGGCAACGTCTCCGGCGCCACCTGGAGCCCTGATGGCTCGCATCTGTTCTTCAATGGCACGCAGGGTCCGAACTCGAACGTGTTCCGCGTTGACGCCGAGACCGGCGCCATCGACCAGGTTACCGACCTCGACGGCTCCACACGGGCGTCGCGCTGGTCGGCCGATCGCAGTCGATTCGTGTACACGTTCTCCGACTTCGACACCCCGTCAGATATCTGGATCGGCTACGTCGACGGCACGCCGGCGACGCGCATCACCGATGCCAACCCGCAACTCGCGGACCTGCAACTGGCCACGATGCGCCCCATGACTTGGGCAAGCACCGACGGCACCGAGATCGAGGGACTCGTCCACCTGCCCGCCGATTACGATGACAGTCGCGCGTATCCGCTGATGCTCAACATCCACGGCGGCCCCGCTGGTGTCTTCTCGAACTCCTTCCGCGCCAGCTACCATGTGTACGCCGGCCTGGGTTGGGTTGCTTTGTCGCCCAACGTACGCGGCTCGTGCTGCTACGACGACACCCTGCGCGAGGGCAACACCGTTGCCAGCAACGACGGCATCGGCTTCGGTGACTTCCAGGATTTGATGTCCGGCGTCGACGCGCTGATCGAACAGAACGTCGCCGACGCCGATCGGCTGGCCCTGCGTGGCTGGAGCTACGGCGGCATCCTAGGCGGTTGGACGATCACTCAGACCGAACGGTTCAAGGCCGCCAGCATCGGTGCGGGCGTGTACGACTGGACCTCGGAATACGGTCCGGGCTTCAACAACGACGTGCGCCTCTGGCACATCGGCGGCTCGCCCTGGGACAACCCGGAGGGCTACCGCAAACAGTCGGCGCTAACGCACGTGGCCAACATCACCACCCCGACGCTGCTGATCCACGGCATGAATGACACCACCGACACCGAACAGCAGAGCATGATGCTGTTCACCGCCATCAAAGACATCGGCAAGGCGCCCGTGCGCTACATGCGCGTGCCGCGCGAGCCGCACGGGTTCCGCGAACCGCGGCACCAGCGCCAGCGCGACGTGGAGGAGATTCGCTGGATGCACGAACACGCGCTCGGCGAAGAGTGGACCCCCTGGAAGCGCGGCGGCGACGAGGTCGAAGAGGAAGACGACGAGAGCAGCGCGGACGAGGAGGGCGAGCAAGAGCAGGAGAGCGTCGCCGCACCCACTCCGTGATCCGAGTCGACCGAAGCGCGCCGACCGGCCACCGATCATGAAAGTTCTGCTCTGGGACATCGACGGCACGCTGTTGAACACCGACCGCGCCGGCCTGTATGCCTGGATGGAAGCCGCCGAAGAGATCCACGGCACGCCGCTGGACGCGAGCCTCCTCAGGTTCGCCGGCATGACGGATCCGCTGATCGCCGACATCACAGTCGACCGGCTGATGAACCGCGCCGGCGATGAGGGCATCGCGCCCCGGTTGCTGGCGCGCTACGCGGAGTTGCTGCCCTCGTGGCTGCCCCGCCGTGGCAACGGCTTCGTCCAGCCCAACGTGCTCGCCACGCTAGAGGCTCTCGCCGACGAACCCGGCTACGAGCACGCCCTACTGACCGGGAATCTCGAGATCGGCGGCCGCCTCAAGCTCGCCCACTACGACCTTCTCGACTACTTCGTCTGGGGTGCCTTCGCTGATGGCGTGCCGGTACGCCGCGACATCGCCCGCCTGGCACGTGCCGAGGCCGAGCGGCGACACGGGCTTGAAGTCGAGCTCTTCGTCATCGGCGACACACCGCACGATATCGACTGCGGCCGCGCCGTCGGAGCGAGGACGATCGCCGTGGCAACGGGAGGTGCGTCGTTCGATGAACTCGAACGACACGACCCCTGGTGGCTCCTCGAAGAGCTACCCGACCCAACCGAGTTCATCGACCGCCTCGACAGACAAGCCTCCTGATCACGAACCGGGGCGGATTGGCGAACCTCTGCCTATCGGTTCGAGTCCGGATGACCCGGCGGTGCTGATCGGTCCACTAGCGGCGGCAAGGACTGCACCTCCGCGATGCGAGGGCTCATGAGTGCGCGTCCCGCGATGCCGGCGGGGGCGAGGATGGCGCTGACGCTCAGGTTCGAATTCTGCATCTTGCCGCCGAGTGCTTTGGCATCGATCTCATAGTGGCTTGCGGGGGCCGCGACGCCCTCCATGAGGACCAGGGCCACGCCGTTCTTCTTGGTCACCGCTCCGGTCTTGGTGGCGAGCTTGGTGCGCTTGCCCTTCGCATCCACGGCATAGAGCGTGAACTGAATCTTCTTGAGCTGTTGTTTGGGCGGGGCGAGGTCGGCGTCGCCCTGCATGGCCAGCCCAATGATGTCGACCGTGGCAGATCGGCCCGCGACACGGCTGGTCTGCTCGGGATACGCCACGATCGTTGCTTTCGGCACTTTGCCCGCGGCCGTCTTGCCCGCCGATGTAAAGCCTATGCCTGCCCAAGTGGTTAGCAGCGTGGCACCGGCTCGCGAACCGCGATCTTCGTCCCAACGCCCCGAGATAGCCCCAACTCGCGCGGAGGGACTTGTCGCGGTGGATGCGGCGTAGTTCACGGTGCCGTCGGTCACCTTGCCACCCTTGACGATGAGGTCGATCTCGTAGTGGTCACGAGCGCCCGCCAGGTCGTCGAACAGCACGCTGGCTCCGCCGGTCTTCTTGTCGAACCGCGCCTGTTTCTTGCCGGCCTTCTTGCGCTTGCCCTTGCGATTGACGTCGTAGAGGGTGGCCAGGATCTTCGCCGGAACCGCGCCCGTCGGGTCGCCATCGCCGTCAACGGACGAGACGGTGGTCAGCGCGCTGGAAGTTCCCGCGCCAGCCCCCCCGGGGGTGGAGGACAAGATGGCTGTCCAACGCGGAAGCTTGCTTCCCGCCACCGTACCCTCGATCACCAGGGTGTCGACCACGAACGCGCCTGAGCCATCGGCGGCTCGCAAGAATCGACTCGCATCATCCTGTGCATGGCGGCGCCGACCCGCCAGGTCGTCGCAGAACGAAAAGACGTCGCCCGGACCTTCGCTCGAGAACCAGGAGAGGAGCACTACGGCGCAGGTGTCGTTTGGCAGGGTGGTAGCGAAGTCCACCATGAAACCGTTGGACAGCTGCTGCGTCCCGGTACTGAAGTCAAAGGCCGCATCGCAGCCCGTCCCGGCCAGACAGAGACACAGGGCCATGACAATCACTCGTCGGTTGACCTTGGTTCGCAGTCGCATCGAAGCACCTCCCGCCTACGGTTATCGTGCGCGGCATGTTGCGTGGCCGCGTTGGCTGGTTCTTCCGGTGAGCGTGAAGCTAGCAGCCAACGGCACGCCTCGACCATGACGTAAACACGCCATGCGCCGCACACGCTGGGCCACCGCTACGGGCTCAGATCAGGTCCTCGGTAACGGCCTTCACGACGGCTTTCGAGCGGCTGCGCACATGGAGCTTGCGGTAGACACTGCGCAGGTGGTTGTCGATGGTGTGGTGGCTGATCGCCAGCTCGTCGGCGATCTTCCGTATCGTCAGCCCCTCGACGAGCAGCCCGAGGATCTCGCGCTCGCGGGGGCTGAGGCCGTACTCGTCATTGGACGGCGCGGGCGGAGAAAGGCGGTTGAACCTGCCCAGGACCTTGCGCGCAATATAGGGATTGATCGGCGAAGCGCCATGCTGCACCTCACGAATGGCAGCAACGATCTCGTCCGGTGGGGAGGGTTTGAGCAGGTAACCCACGGCACCCGAGGCGATGGCGTCGAAGACTTTCTGATCGTCCTCGTGCACGGTCAACACGAGCGCCTTAGTAGCGGGCGCCAGCGACGCCAATCGCACCAGGCCGTCGATGCCGCTCATGCCCGGGAGCCCGATGTCCATCAGGACGACCGAAGGAGGCTCGAGACCGCCGTCGATCGCGGCGAAGAACTCCTCGCAGCTGCGCGCTTCCACCGTGCAGCGCATATCGGGCTGCTCGTCGATCAACTGCGCCAGGGTGCGGCAAAGCACACGGTGGTCCTCGACGAGCCCGACCGAAACCAGCTTCGTCATCTGCGGCGCCATCCATCTGAGGGTGAGTGTCTTAACCTATGTCAGCCGATCCCTTCTGCCCATGGCGTGTCCGCGCCAGGGGAACGGATATCTCGATCGAGGTACCTCGCGTCGGCTGGCTGGAGATAACGATCTCGCCGCCGATCTTGTCCACGCGTCGACGTACGCTCCGAATCCCCATGCCGCCGCCATTGGTGCCCACGACGAAACCAATTCCATTGTCGCGAATCGATATGCGGAACAGGCCACCGCGCGCATGCAGGCCGATGTCGACTTCGCTCGCGTCGGCGTGGCGCACGATGTTGTGAACAAGTTCCTTGTAGGCCAGAACGATCTCGCGACGTTGGTTCATGTCGATGATCGCCTCGGAGTCCTCGACCTCGGCGTGAATGGTGTGTTCGACGTTAAGGAGGAGCCGCTCCGCCGTGGCGCGCATGCGGGCCACCACCGCGCCGACATTGTCGTGCTCGGGCGTGACGTACCAGACGATGTCACGGAGGGCCTCGATGACCCGCCGCGACGTACCGCCAATTTCGTCCAGAGAAGTACGATCGTCGGCGCTCAGGTGCGGTCGTTTCCCGAGCATGCCGCTCAGTAGACTGATGGCGGACAACTCACTCGAAATCTCGTCGTGTAGGTCGCTGGCGATGCGCAAACGGACACGCTCCAGCTCCAACACTCGACGCATGCGCAGTCTGTACGCCGCCGCGAGCGTCGACAGCACCGCGATCGTGATCGCTACCCTGAACCAGAGGGTCTGCCAAAAGGCCGGCTGGACGACGAGAAGCTGGGTCGCCTCGACCTCGCTCCAAACCCCGTCGTTGTTCGTGCCGCGAACCCTGAACCGGAACTCGCCCGGCGGCAGGTTGGTGTAGCGCACCGAGCGGCGCGTCCCATTGTCCAGCCAGCCCGGGTCCACATCCTCGAGCTGATACTGATACTGGTTCCGTTCAGGGTCCGTGAAATCCAGTGCCGCAAACGCCAACGTCACGGCATGGGTTCTTGGGCCAAGCACCAGTCTGTCGGTGGGTGTGACCTGTCGCTCACCGGCCGGGTCCAGCACGGTGATCGCGGTGATCGCCATCGGCGGCGGCAGCGCGTTGTCGGAAATCTCACGCGGATCGAACATGGTGACGCCGGACATGCCACCGAACCACATGCGCCCACGGGAATCGCGCAGTGCCGCGTGGCGATTGAACTCGCGATTGCCTACACCGTCGCGAACACCGTAGCGTCGGCTCGAGCCGCCAACACTCGTTGCGGGATCGTAGCGAACGAGGCCGTTGTTGGTGCCGAGCCAGAGACGGGCTTTGTCGTCCGGCAGGATGCTGAAAACAACCCCGCTGACCAGATCGCCCACGGCATCGACCATATCGAACTGCAGCGGGTCGGTTCGCAAATGCGCCAGGCCTGCACCCGTCGCGAGCCAGGCGTTCCGAGGGTCTACCGCGTAGATATCCCAGATTCCCTCCGCAACGAGATCCAGATACGACTTCCACGCCTCGGCCGCCGGGTCGTAGAGAGCCACTGTTCCGGGCCTGCCACCGTCGCCGCTCGCCATCCACACCGCACCGTTCGACGCTACTTCGAGAGCGTCCACGCCCTGGAAGGTCTCGTCCACCCCCAGCCGCATCTTGCGATACGAGCGCGCGCTGGGGTCGAACGCGAACAGCGCCGTCGCCGTTCCGATCCAGATCGTGTCGCTATCGCGGCGATCGAGATTCGTCGGTTGCCCTGCCGCCGGAGGTAGGGCAACCAGCCGCCCGGTACCGTCGGGACGACGCTCGCACAGGGCGTCCTCGGTGCCTATCCAAAGAGCCCCGTCG
>JAJCXS010000147.1 GCA_029263335.1 Acidobacteriota bacterium
CCGCCATAGCCGTCGATCCAGGCGGGGCCGATGGCGGTGCGCCACAGCGGGTCGCCCGTCGCGCGATCGAACGCCAGGACGAACTGCTCGTCGCCGTGATCTCCCATCGTCAGGATGCTGTCCGTGGTGATGGCGAGGCTCGAGAAGCCTCCACCGGCGCCGGCCACGGAGAACAGCAGCGGCGGCCCGCTTTCGCCCCACGCGTTGAGCAGGTCAGTGTCGGGAGAGGTTCCGTCGCGGTGCATCCCGCGCCACTGCGGCCATTCGCCAGCGGCGGTCTGAGCGACGGCCACGTCGGTGGGTAGCAGAGCAGAGGTCAAGGTGACGGCGATTAGAACAGCACAGGTCACCAGCACAGCGGTGAGCGAGCGTCGCACAAAGACAGGCACAGGGTTCTCCAAAGGCTGGCAGGCGTTGGTGACTCTCTTGCGGCACGGCGACGGAGGGGGCAGTCGCGGCGGGTG
Organism: Acidobacteriota bacterium; assembly: GCA_029263335.1. GTDB lineage: Bacteria > Acidobacteriota > UBA890 > UBA890 > WLXD01 > WLXD01. The sequence goes on from JAJCXS010000147.1 coordinate 465, forward strand.
CGGCACGAGTTGCCGCGCCCAGAGTTTGCCTAACATGAGGGCCTGAATTCAAGGACACGCGTCGCGCTATCGGGCCGCGTCGGCGCGGCCCATGTGCCTGGGCGCACCCGCGCAGCCCGGGTCTCGGATCGGGCTAGCGTATTGCCGTGGCCAGGGTGTCGTGATGGCTGACGATCAGCGATCGCAGGTAGGTGCCGATCGTGGATGACGACTCGAAACCGGCGGCAACCGCAGCGCGTTCCTCGACGTCCGCGGGGATATCAGCACTCTCTGCGAAGTGCTTGATGTCCCGGTAGAAACCGATCGTGTACGAGTCCCAGGCGGCGCCCGCGGCGCGCTCGAAGATCAGATTGGGGGCACGCCCGATGCCGTTGAGATAGACGTTCTCCATCTCGCGCTGGTGGATCAACTCCGCGCGCTTTCCGGCAACGGCCAAGAACACCTCGACGTGAAAGTAGCCAGCGTCGGCGAAGCGGGCCTCCACTTCCGCGGCGGATGCTCCCCAAACCCAGAGCTCTTCGCGCCATGCCACGTGCGGCAGCAATCGGGCCTCGAACTCCTCATCGGTCTCGCCGGCCTCCGCCCACGCTCCTTCGATGCGCTGGGTCGCCGCATCGCTGAAATAGTCCTCGAAGCCATCGCCGACGTGAAAGACGAGCATCAGGTCCCACTGGTCGCCTTGGCTATGTCGCATGCGGAAGGGGCCCACCTCACTGGCGGACTCCCACGTGGGCCACCGTTCCTGCAGGAGCTCCAGAACGGTGGCGAGCTCTCCGGGCGCGGCGCGCAAGAAGAGCGTGCGATAGAGCTGGCGGTCAGCGCCGGTCTGCGGCCGCGCTGCCGACTGGAGGGAGAGCGCTCCACAGACGACGAGCAACAGTGTGGCAACGATCCGGCGGAGGGTCGACATGATGGAGTTCCTTGAGTTGTCGTGGGCTCGCGGGCAGGGGCGCTCTTGAACGTTGCTCGCCAGTGACGCGCGCACCGTCAGGTCCCCGCTAACGGGGGGGGAGGCACCGTGATTCTACGCGGAGTGATCTGCCCGTAGCGAGATGCCCGCACAACTTGCTACATTGGGCCCTGTGGGTGGCTCGCGGTGAGCGTGGGTCACCGAGTGAATCACGTAATCCTGGAGGATTGACGTGGCGGTTCAGCTAGGGCATCGAGCGGCCCACGACGAACCGGGCGGCACTGGGACCCGCCGATACGGTCGCGCTCAGAAAGGGGGTGATTTGGTGTTATCTGACAGATACAGCTTTACGGAGGTGGCAGCCCCGTAGGGGTCTTCTTTCTGAGCCGTTAGGCTCGCGTGTGGTAGCACTCCGGAGATAGGGGAGTCCCACTGCCACCTACAGGAAGCACAAAGGGCCCCGGCGTCTTCTCGGCGCCGGGGCCTTCGTACGTCCGACGCCTTCGTTCGTCCCTGCTAGGCTCGAATGCCGTCATGCGCGCACTCATCATTGTCAATCCAGTGGCCGGCGAGCAGCGACCACTCAGCATCGCCACCGAAGCGGCGGAGCACCTGCGACGCGCCCACTGGCATGTGGATCTCACGCCGACCGCGCACGCCGGTCACGCTACCGAACTCGCGCGGCTACGGGGCGATGTCGATTTGCTGGTGGTCGTGGGTGGCGACGGAACACTGCGCGAAACGGTTGCCGGCCTCGACGGCGACCAGACACCCGTGGGTTTTGTGCCTACGGGCAAGGCCAACGTCATGGCCCGCGAACTCGGCATTCCTCGCCGTCCCGACGCCGCGATCGCACTGCTCACCTCGGGTGCCGCAGCCCCGATCGATGTGGGCACGGTGGATGACCGGATCTTCCTTGCCATGGTCGGTATTGGCTACGACGGCTGGGTCACGGCTGGAGTCGACGCCTTTCGCGCGCGCGGGTGGGGGCGATGGCTCTATCGGCACCGCGGTTCGACGGTGTTGTACGTACTCGCCGGCATCCCTGCTTTGTTGCGCCTGTGGCCCAGCAGGGTCGCACTCGAGGCCGACGGCGAGACGATCGCCGGCAGTTACCCCTCGGTGATCATCAGCAACGCAGCAACCTACGCGATTGGCTGGCAAATGACTCCCGGCGCCGATGTCCACGACGGGCAGCTCGACCATCAGGCCAATCGCCGGTCGGCGCCGTGGTTCGTTGCCTGGACGACGGTCGCCTCGATGCTCAAGAAACGCGTCCCCACCGTCGTCGCTCAGTACGGCAGGGCACGGAGCTATCGAGTCAGTGCTTCGTCACCGTTCCGGTGGCAGGTCGATGGCGACTCGATGCCGCCGGCCACCGAGCTGGAAATCGGCATCCTTCCCGGGCGCGTGCGTCTTATCGTGCCGACCGAAACGGACTGAGGGTCAACTGTTCCCCGCCTCCGGCCGCGGGCGACTAACGTGAGCGTTCCCTGCTATGGCGAAGCGCAGAGGCTCTTGGGCCCATTCGCCAGCGTAGTCCACGCCGACTCGTGGTCCGACGGCGATCGTCCGCGTTGGCAGTTGGCGTCGCCGCAGCAGTTCTACGAACAGTCGATTGTCGGAGACCATGTCTACACCGTCGAGGCGGCGGTCAATTGCCATCGCCTGGCAGAGCTTGCCCGGTCCGGAACACAGGTCGACGTCGCGTCTTGCCGCTGATCGGCGACGGTGCATCGTGTCCATGCGTTGCTCCGGCTGCAGGGCGCGCAGCAAGACCGCAACGGGTTGTTCTGCACGACCCGCGACAACGTTCATGCAGCAGTGCATGCCGTAGACGAAGTAGACGTAGGCATGTCCACCGATGTTCCACATGCTTCGGTTGCGTCGCGTGTGCCGGCCGCCATAGGTATGTGCGGCGCGGTCGGCGACGCCCAAGTACGCCTCGGTCTCGACGATGATTCCGCTGGTGCGGATCCCGCGGTAACGGCGCACCAGTCGTTGTCCCAGGAGCCGCCGCGCCACAACTACCGGGTCGCGGTTGAAGAAGCTGCGGTCGGCGCGCTCCGTAGCGCCCGACTCAGGCATCGCCCGGCACGGCCGGCTGGAGGGCGGGCTCTATCCGCCGGGCCACGACGTAACCGGCGGCACCCAGCAGGAGGCCGAAGATCGGATCGAGGGCATGGTGATAGCCCAAATAGACCGTGGCCACGCTCATACCCGCCAACAGCGGTATCAGTAGCTTTCCCAGGCGTGGCAGGAAGCGCAGCGCCACCAGCGTGCAGACCATCGATCCGGCAATGTGGGACGAAGGGAAGGCCGCGCCGGTGACACCGTCGGACGACTGCAGCGAGCGAATCACGTCGCCGAGGAAGAAGCCGGTGAACAGGCTCGGTTGCAGGTCCGGGTACTGCTGCAGAATCTGCGGGGGGCTCTTGGCGGGGAGCAACGCGAACAACGTGAAGTTGATGGCGTAGGTGAGCACAATGGCGCCGTAGCCGGCGATCGCACCGTCGACACGGCGCTTGGCGACGAGTACCACCGGTACCGCCAGGAAGAGGTAGTAGCTCAGGTAGCAAAACGCCATCATCTCGTCGAGCCAGGGTCGGAAGAGCGACTGTACGAGCACCGTCGGATGACCACCGAAGAGAGCGGCATCGCCGCGCATGAGCCAGTCGGTCGTCCAGTAGGAACCCCAGAGAAGGGGGATCTCATGTTCCAGCTGCCCCCACCAGAACAACAGCAAGGGCAGGGGGTACAGGGCGCGTGCGATTGTCCAGAAGCGACCACGGGGCGCCAGGCGAACGAGCGTCGGGATCATGGCGATGATGGCGAGATGGATCGCGACACGGCTCCACCGGCCCGGCACGTCGGTGCCCCCCACCACAAGCAACAGAGTCGCTGCCGTGTTGTAGGCGAGGGCTGTTCGGTCGGCTAGTTTGAACTCTCGCACGATGGCAGTTTCGGCTTTGAGAAGAGGTGCCTCGGGGCTCTCCGAGGTTCCGATGGAAGTGTAATTAAAGTGGTGCAGGGCCGATAACCATCGGGTACCATCCCAGAGACCGCTAGAAGCCCACGTCTGGAGTCTGAGTTTCGTGAAGAGAATCTATGTAGGTAATTTGTCTTGGAGTACCTCTGACGAGGATCTCCGCGAGTTCTTCTCTCAGTTCGGAACCGTGCAGGACGCCACTGTCATCACGGACCGGGACACGGGTCGCTCGCGTGGCTTCGGTTTTGTCGAGATGGAAGATGCCGACGGCGACAACGCCATCTCTGAAGCCAACGGCGCTTCGCTCGGCGGGCGCAACCTGCGCGTCAACGAAGCTCAGCCCCGCGGCAGCAGCGGTGGCGGTGGCGGCGGCGGTCACCGTGGCGGTGGCGGCGGCGGCGGGGGTCGCTGGTAGCACCAGTCCTCCAGTCAAGAGATATGGCGCGGGCAGCTGCTGAGCTGCCCGCGCTTTTCTTGTGTGGGGCTGGGTAGGCTAGCGCGTCCAGATCTGCGAGTTTGGGAAGAAGGCCAACCAACCCGACTCGTACGCCAGCACCGTCATGACCAGTTCGTCGGTGTTGTCGGTCGCCCACGCCGTGAGTCCCTCGGCGTCGAAATGGATCGTCACCGCCTGCTCGTTCACCTGCAGTTGCAGGGGCGTGTCCGCCTGCTCGAGCTCGCGCAGGGGAAAGAACCGCGCCTCGTCGCCGAGTACCAGGCCCAGGCCCAGCGTGGAGACATCGTGTCCGGCTTCGCTGCTGCGCCGAGTGCCAGGCTCGAAATCCTGGTACACGTAGCGTCGCCCCTCGCGCTCCAGCACCATTACCCGCGTGTCGGGATGCCGGCTGCGCCAGAACCCCCAAGTCGCCTGCAACGTGGGAATCGACTCCAGCGGTGTGCCTTCCATGGGCCCGCTGATCGACTGGCCGGCGAGTTGTGACCAGACGCTGTCGGTCTCCCGGTCGACGATCAGCAGGTTGTTATCGACGAGGCCCTCGGCGAAGTCGAAGGTAAGTTCCTTGCCACCTTGACGACGGGCGTACACGACGCCCGAGCCAGTGATGGGTCACCAGGTGGGAGCGAGGGAGGTGTCGCCCACTACATCGTTCACAACCTCGACGGCGGCCAGGTAGCGGATCGGGTAGGCCATCGGCTGGCCGTCGATCATCACTCCGAGTACCAGTTCGTCGTCTGCCAGGTCCGCCTCGTCGGCAGCGATCGACGCCGGGTCCACCGGGACCTCTCGAACCCGCATCTCCATGAGCTCTGCGGGTGCTCCGGGGCGCGGCTGCACGTTGGCGCGCACCGTGCGGCCTTCTTCTTGTGGCGCCCCCGGCTGTGGTGAAGCTGCCGCCGGGGCGACCGCCATGATCGCGCCCAGCGTCACGAGAGCCATGAGCCAGGGACTAGGCCGAAGGGTGGACCTCATTACATCTCCCAATGCGGTAGGCGGCCCGTCAGCATGACGATCTCGGAGAGCCGAGAGCAGGCCGCAAACTCTACGTCTCGCGATCGAGGCCAGAGCATAGAGCACTCGTCGGCGCAGCTGCCAGCGGATGATTCGAACCGGTGTGGGCCAGGTGTCAACGAAACGACCTTCTCGCGAGTATTGCAGTAGGTAGATGCCCCGACCGAGGGCGTACCCAACCTACCTGCGAACCGGAGATTACGGATGAAGACACTGCACCACGCCATGATGGGCGTCACGATGATCGCGATCTTGGCGGCCGCCGCTGGCGTGATTCACCCGTGGGCCACGACTGCTGAGGCGCAACACAGCGCGAGCCGGCAACACGGCGAGGTCGATGACCCACAGGAGCACTTCGCCGCGCTGGCCGACATGCTCACGCTCACGGCAGCACAGCGCGAGGCGCTGCAGGCGCCGTTTGCGGAGGCCTTTGCGGCCATGCAGCAACTGCACCAGCTGCACGACGTGATCGCGGCTGAGCTGACCGATGAGCAAAGCGAGGTTTTCGGCAACATGATCCACAAGGCGATGGCCGAGCAGATGGGTCATCACGAAGACCAGGCAGATCACCGAGGCCACAGTCACCCGTAGCGGAGCGGCCGGGTCCCGGGGCGCTTGGCGTATGCTCCCCGGGACGAAGCCATGAAAGATGAACAGAACCGGACCGATGAGGAGTTGGCGCGGGCAGCGAGGCGCGGCGACGCTGATGCCTACGATGTGCTCGTCCGGCGTTACCTGCGTCCGGCGATGGCACTCGCCTGGCAATACACGCGCCGGCTCGAGGATGCCGAGGACGTTGTCCAGGAGGGTTTCCACCGCGTCGTGCGGTCCCTGGCCGAGTACGACGACCGCCGTTCGTTCAGCCCGTGGTTCTACACGATTGTCCGCAACGTCGCTCGGACGGCGATCAGCAAGGATGGTCGGCGCGCCGCACTCGCTCCACTCACTCTCCTGGAAGACGAGCCGCCAGCCGCGACATCAGCCGATCCCGTGGCGGCCAGCGACGTGGCGCATGCCATCGACAATCTCGCCCCCATGCAACAGGCCTGCGTGCGGCTGTGCGACATGGAAGGGTTCACCAGCGGCGAGGCGGGCACGATGCTCGGCATCGGCGAGGCTACGGTGCGTACGCACCTGCACCGTGCGCGCAAACAGCTCAGGGTCGCGATGGCTACGCGACAGGGTATGCTCCCATGATGGCTGAGAATCCGGTCTCGAAGTTGCCCGAGGACCCCGCGTACTGGCGACGTTTGTCGCGGCAGATTAGCGATGACGCCGCGGCGCCCCTGGCGGCGTACGCCGGCGAACACGACGTCTGGTATGGGTCATTGGCCCGTAACGCGCCATGGGTCGTGGCAGCGTCCGCTGCGGCGATGCTGGTGCTCTGGTTCGCCCTGCCGACCACAGATTCTCCGCAGGTGGCTCGTTGGTTCGAGTCTTCGCTCGCACCAAACGAGATTGCTGGAACGCTCGTGGGTGGGCCGGTGCCGCCCAGCGTGGACGAACTGATGGCCCAGTTTCCTCCGGCGCTCGATGGCGAGGGCACGCGATGAGCGGCCCAGGCCTTCGCGCCGCGGCAGCACTGCTGTTCGTGTTCGCGGCCGGAGTTTTCGCCGGCATCTTTCTCGACAGACATCACCTGATGGCACCGGCGACGGATGCCACGCCGGCGCAGGAGCACGCGCGGGCTCTCGCCGATCTGCGGGAGTCTCTCGAGCTCGACGAGCACCAGATGGATCGGATCCATGCCATTCTTGCCGACAATCAGCAGATCGTGCAGCAGATGTGGGAGCAACTTCGCCCCGAGGTGCAGACCGCGATGCGGCATGTACACGAAGAGATCGCCGAGCAGCTGCGTCCCGAGCAGATTGACCGGTTCCACGACTGGCTGAACCGACACGGGACCGGGCCCGGACCGACTCACTGATTTCTCCACTGCAGGTAAACCACCGCATGAACAACTTCAAAGCTGCCGCGAAATCGCTTCTTTCCACCCCGGGCCCGACGCTGGTGGTCATCGCGACCTTGGCCATCGCGATTGGTGCCAACACCGCGATCTTCAGCGTCGTTAACGGTGTGCTATTACGCTCGCTCGGTTTCGGCGACGAGGGACAGCTGGTGGTGCTGTGGCAGACCAACGAGGCTCAGGGTCTGGAGAACTCGCGATTCTCGATGGGCGACTATCGCGACGTGCGTGAAAGCGCCGCGGCCTTCGATGGGCAGGTCGCGATCTACCGGTACGTCGGCTTCACCATGACGGCGCTCGAGCGACCGGCGCGGGTCAGCTCGTTGGTCATTTCGCCGCGCGTTTTTCGCGTGTTGCAGGCCGGGCCCGAAGTCGGTCGAGTCTTCGATGAAGATGACGAGAAGCCTGGCAGCGAGAAACAGGTTGTCCTGACCCATGCGTCCTGGACGCGGCGTTTCGGCGCGGATCCGGAGATCGTCGGCACGACCGTAGAACTGGACAGCGAGCCGTACACCGTAGTGGGCGTTAGCGAGGAGGGCTTCCATTTTCCGCCCGGCGACGACCAGGTGGAGATGTACACCCCGTTGACGCTCGACGACGGGATCCTGCTCGATCGAGCCCATCGCATGTTCGACACGGTGGCCCGTCTCAGCGACGGTGCCTCCGTCGCGGCGGCGAACGATGAGGTAAGCGCTATCGCGGAACGGCTCGACCGTGAGTTCAGCGACACCAATGAAGGCTGGGGAATGCGAGTTCGGCCGCTACGCGCGGAGGTCCTCGGCGATGTCGCCGCGACGCTGTGGGTGCTTTCGGCCGCGGTGTTCCTCGTACTCCTCATCGCTTGCGCCAACATCGCCAACGTTCTGGTGGTTCGGTCCTCAGCCACGGCGCGAGAGTTTGCGGTGCGTGCGGCAATGGGTGCCCGGGCCGCCGACCTGGCCAAGCGTTCGCTGGCCGAGAGTCTGTTGCTGGGGCTGTTCGGCGGCGGCGTCGGATTGTTGATAGCGCTGTGGGGCGTGGCCTTCCTGCGAGCGGTGATGCCGGCAGAGGTTCCACGCGGCGCGCAGATCAGTCTTGATGGCACGGTACTCGTGTTCGCGGCCGCGCTGTCGATCGGAGCCAGCGTTCTGTTCGGCTTGCTGCCGGCGTTTCGCAGCATGTCGCCCAACCTCGCTGAACTGCTCAAGCCCGCCGGAGCTTCCGGAACCACCGTGGGAGGCGCTCGCCGGCTGCGCGAACTGATGGTGGTTGTCGAGGTTGCCCTGGCCATGGTGCTGCTCGTGGGTGCCGGGCTGATGGTGCGCAGTTTCGCGCGGCTGAACGAAGTTGACCCTGGCTTCCGACAGGATGGCGTCGTAGCGGTTGCCGTCGAGTTGCCCCGTTCGCGTTACCAAACGGACGAGCGACGGACCTTCTTCAAGCAGCTCGTAACGCGGGTGGCCGACTTGCCCGGCGTGAAGGGAGCGGGCGGTGTGTCGGATCTGCCAATGAGTGAGGTTGGCGTCGCTTTTGAAATGAGTTTCACCGTGCTCGGGTTGGACTCGCTCGCCCCGACGGCACGGCCGAACGCCGATTTCCGCGCCATTCTTCCTGGCTATATCGAGGCGATGGGGATCGAGCTGATCCGGGGACGTTCCTTCGACATTCTCGATGGCGAGGACGATCGCAAGATCGCCTTGGTCAACGAGACGTTGGTGGAGCGCTACTTCAAGGACATCGACCCGATAGGGCAGATGCTGCGCATGCCGATGGCCGGCGATCTGGAGATCGTCGGCGTGGTTTCTGACATCCGCCACGGTGGGCTGCAGTCGGAATTCGCTCCCGAACTGTTTATTCCATACGACCAGATATCCATGAGCGAGATGCACATTGTCGTGCACTCGGACCTGGAGCCGGGGGCAGCGGCAGCGGCCGTGCGTGACGTGCTTGCCGACATGGATCCGCAGCTCGCACCCACGGCGGTCGTTGCCATCGCCGACCTTCTCTGGGAGTCCGTCGCCCAGCCGCGCTTCAACACCGCGTTATTGGTCGCGTTGGCTATCTGCGCGGCGGTACTGGCCAGCGTGGGCACCTACGGCATCGTCGCCTACACGGTCACCCAACGCACCGGCGAGATCGGTGTGCGCATGGCTCTGGGCGCGGATTCGAGCGCCACCGTTGCGATGATCGTGCGTCAGGCGCTCGGCATCGTCGTCCTGGGGGCGTTCGTGGGGCTGTTGGGGGCGTTCGGGGCGACGCGGTTCTTGACCCAGTTGCTCTTCGGTATCCGGCCAACGGATCCGCTCACCTACGGGCTGGTACTTGTCGTCGCGGTTGTTGTCGGCGGCGTGGCCGCCTGGATGCCCGCGCGTCGCGCCACTCGCATCGACCCGGTCTCGGCGCTCCGCGAAGACTAACCGTGGGCTAGTTCGTCGGGATCCAGTACGCCCGCGGTCGCATCGGTGGGCGTTTCCACGGCTGTTCCAGGGAAGACATAGCCGACGCCGTGCTTGGTGCGGATTCGGGCGCTGCCCAGCTTGCGACGCAGATTGCGCACATGAGTGTCGAGGGCCCGTTCACCCGATGCGGCACCGCGCCCATGGGCCAGTCGCGCAAAGTCGTCCCTCGTAACTGCACTACCGGCGTTGCGCATCATCAGCGCGAGCAGGTCGAACTCCAAGCTGGTCAAGTGCACGGTCTTGCCGCCATCGGTAACACGGTAGCTCCCCGGGTAGAGCTTGAGCCCTGCGCCCGCAAGGGGCGCTGTCGGTGACGGCCGACGATACTTCCGGCGCAGTAGCGCTCCCACCTGAGCACGAAGCTCGGTGGGGTCCGCCGGTTTCGCCAGGTAGGCGTCGGCACCGATCTCGAGGCCGATGGCGCGATCGATCTGCGCTCCACGGCTACTCAGAACGAGCACGGGAACAGCGTTTTCGCGCCGCAGTTGAGTAAGAAAGGTAGCGCCGCTCATGCCTGGCAGTACGACTTCCAGAATGACGAGCGCGTAGTCGTTCTTGCGGGTCGCCTCGAGGCCGGCACTGCCGTTGGCGACGGTCGTCCAGCGGATCGTGTCGTTGCCGATCACCGTGGGCAGTGTTCGCCCGACGCCCGGATCCGGATCGACGATCAGCACTCGCACGGTTAGCGCGCCCCTGCGCCATCGGCGCTCATCGGTGCCGTGGCAGTCCGAGGGCCGCGAAGGTGGTTGGTGGCGCATCGATAGCCGCCGTTGCGGATCACGCTAGAGGTCAACGGCGGTAGCAACCGCAGATCGATGTTGGCGGCACGGAATACTTCGATAGCCGCGGCATCGCCACGCGGGATGCCGCTGGCGAAGCTCTCTGCCCGGTGTCCGCCGTCCCAGGCCGAGATGACGACATTGTTCCAGCCGATCAGGAAGTCCTCGTGCTCCAGGTCGGGTTGGTCGGCAAGCATGCTGGTGGGCGCCAGTAGCACCGGGGCTCGCCGGACGAAGAACCCTGCGCTGTCGAGGTTATCCGCTACGCTATCCAGGAAAGCAGCCAGCTGCGAGGCGCGTTGCCCGCTCGATGTCTGGGTGAGACTGGCAAGGACATCCGTCGCAGCATCGATCCCGTAGGTTCGGCGGAGGGCCGAGATATCGTCTGCCGACAGGGCTTGCAGCAGCTCGTGGCCGCCATCGACGCTGGCCACGATCGCGCGCGGCGGCGACGTTGCATCCGCTGCGACGATCGTCACCAGCGAGTCCAGATCGAACCCGCCGCCGCCTGCCAGGCGCCACAGCGCTGCGCTCCGTTCCTCTGCGGTGCCGGAACGCGGTAGCGCGTGGACGAAGCGGGGCTGACGATCGAAGAGCTGCCCAAGCTGGGCCGCGGCCGCCTCCGCCGCGTCGAGATACGTGTCGATACCCTCCGCCGTGGAGAACGACTCGACCGGCACACGGTCCAGACCCATGTGCTCGAGGATCGCCCACTCGAGCGAATGAACGCTTACCCATACATGATCTCGAGTGAGCAGAATCTGGCCGTTGTGAAAGGGTGTCGGCGAGGTCTGCCAGCGCGGTTCATGCCAGCGGGCATCGAGTTCGCTCGGCAATTGCGCCACCAGCAGGCGTCCGAGGCTGGAGTCGTCTTCGCGACCGAGCTGCTCGTTGGGTCGAACAATGACGCTGACGCCACCATCGCCACGGCGCGCGAGGATCATCGGATCGCGTGGCCATGGGCTATAGCCGCGCCCCTGCGTCAAGAGCAGATGTGTACGGGGGGAACGCGTCGGCCTCAGGGACGCCGCCATGGCCTGATCGGCCATGACCAGAATGTCGCGCTCGGGCGCGATGCTCTCGAGGGCCTCCAGGAAGCGCTCGGCTTCGGTCGCACCGATGAACTGGGACGTCAGCACGAGCACCGTCGCGACAATCGGAAGGTCGCTGTCGATGACCAGATCGCTGCTGTGCGCGGGAGCAACGTAGCGGCTGGTGCTCGAACGCTCGATCAAGCCCCAGGCGGCCGCCACGGTTTCGGCGATCTCGAAGTCCACGCCGGTAATCCGATTCAGCCCCTCGAGCATCGCCTGGCGCAGGCCCGCCGTGAGAGTAACGTCGCTGCCCTGGCGCAGCAGCGCGACGACCTGGTAGCGGAAGGCGACGTCTTCGACGAAAAGCCGGGGATTGACGAGCTGAACGGTCAGCAGGCGGTCCAGGTCGGTCTCCGTCCACGTGGCGCGGGCATCGAGCTCGTGTGCCATGGCGCGAACCGTAGCTGAGAGGTAGGCGCCGAGGGCCGATTCGGGCCCGGTCTGCGCGAGTTCGCGACTCAACAGCACCAGCACCGGTCCTGACCGGGGGCCCCACTCGAGCAGGTATGCCGACAGCTGTTGCGAGGTTACCTCGGTCATCACCGTTGCGGCCGTTGCAGATGCCGGCAGCCGGTCGACGGGCGACACGCTCGCCGCCGAAGCCCACGGCGGCGCCCCCATAGCTGTCGCTACGGAAAGTACCAAGAGGACCCTCGATGCGATGCTGAAAGACATGCTTTCGCGTCAGCGCCGTGCGCAAGGGGGGGTAGTGAAGTGGGCGAGAACCGGGGGTCTTGCGAGTTCTCACAATCACTGTAACAAGAGCGGGGGTGACGATTCAGGGGCAAAAAGGACCCGGCGCAGGGGTTTCTTGGGGGGGAATGTAAAGAAACGTAAAGGTCCACTGAGAGTGCAACGAGTCGCTAGACTGTGCCCTTCGTAGAAGCCCTTTTTGTGGAGCCGACTCATGCGCCATTCGTCTCGTCTTGTTGTTGCCGCGTTAGCGTTACTAGCCCTGGGTCTGCTGGTCGTCTGCCCTGGCGTGGTGTCCGCGCAGGTCGACGCTCGGATGTTGCGCTATGCGGACGTCTCCGCCACGCACATCGTCTTCGTTTACGCTGGCGACATCTGGGTGGCTGCCAAGGCGGGTGGGGTCGCGCAGCGGCTGAGCACGCCGACCGGCGAGGAACAGTTTCCGCGCTTCTCGCCGGATGGATCGCGCATTGCCTTCCAGGCGAACTACGACGGCAACGTCGACATCTATGTGGTGCCCACACTCGGTGGTCAGGTCGAGCGGTTGACCCATCATCCATTGCCCGATCGTATGCTCGACTGGTATCCGGACGGCAACTCGATACTGATCGCCAGCTTCATGCAGACCGAGAAGATGCGCTATCGGAAGTTCTTCCGTATCGGCGCGAACGGCGGGCTGCCCGAACGGCTCCCCGTTCCCTATGGCGAGTTCGGCGCGCTCTCGCCCGACGGCGGCACGATTGCCTACATGCCCAAGAGCCGCGACTTCCGTACCTGGAAGCGCTACCGCGGTGGTACGGCGCCCGAGATCTGGTTGTTCGATCTGGACAGCTACGCGGCCACCAATATCACCCAGAACATGGCCAACGATGGCCACCCGATGTGGCACGGCGACACACTGTATTTCCTGTCCGACCGCGGACCGCGCGAGCGCGCCAACATCTGGGCGTATGACCGCATTGCCGGTACGAGCAGACAGGTGACGCAGTTCACCGACTTCGACGTGCGGTTTCCGGCGATTGGCCCGCAAGACCTGGTCTTCGAGGCCGGCGGCCGGCTCTACCTTCTCGATCTCGCCAGCGAGCAAATGAATGAGGTGCAGATCGAAGTAGTAACGGATCGCTCTACCTTGAAGCCGTACTCCGAGCGCGTGGGAGGGCAGCTCGCCAGCGCGGGGATCTCGCCCAGCGGTGCGCGGGCAGTGATCGAGGCCCGCGGCGAGATGTTCTCGGTGCCGGCCGAGAAAGGCATCGTGCGCAACCTCTCGCGCAGCTCCGGCTTCGCGGAGCGCTGGCCGCAGTGGTCGCCCGACGGGCGTTGGATCGCTTACTTCAGCGACGAGACCGGCGAGTACGAACTGACCGTCCGTGCGGCCGACGGCAGCGGCGAGCCGCAGCGGCTCACAACCCTGGGCGAAGGCTTCCGTTACACACCGTACTGGTCGCCCGATAGCAAGAAGCTGGCCTTCATCGACCAGGCCATGCAGATCTGGATCCACGATCGCGATGCCGGCACGACCACGAAGATCGATGAGGGGCTCTACCTGTATCACGGTGGCCTCGCCAACTTCGAGCCGGACTGGTCGTCGGACAGCAACTGGCTCGCCTACTCGCGCGGTCTGCCGAATCGGCATAACGCGGTGTTTCTCTACGACACCTCCGGCGGCGAACGCCACCAGGTGACGAGTGGCTTCTATAGCGAGGCGTCGCCGCGTTTCGATCCGGAGGGCGAGTATCTGTACGTGCTCACCAACCGCGATCTTTCGCCCAGCTACAGCGACACCGACAGCACGTTCATCTACGCCAACACGACGAACGTGGCGGCGGTTGCCCTGCGCAACGATGTCCCCTCGCCGTTGGCCCCGGAGAGCGACGAGGAGCAGGTCGCGGACGACGCGGAAGGCGATGCGGACGATGAGAATGACGCCGACGGCAATAGCGATGCCGACGCCGACGCCGACGCCGATGCCGACGCCGATACCGACGAAGACAAGGGCCTGCGAATTGATCTCGAGGACTTCGAACGCCGTCTGGTCGTGTTGCCCGTCGCCGCCGGTAACTACGCCGGGCTCGATGCCGTATCGGGCAAGGTGATCTATCACCGTGCTCCGCGTACCGGGGCCGATGGGGGCGACAGTCCGATCCTGTTCTGGGACCTTGGCGAGCGCGAGGAGAAGACGATCATCGGTGATGCCGGTGGCTTCGCCGTTGCCGCCAGCGGCAAGAAGATGCTCGTGCAGAGTGGGCCGCGGCTCGGCATCATTTCGGTCGCGCCGGGGCAGAAGCTCAGCGCTGCGCTGGACCTGGCCTCGCTCGAAATGGTCATCGAACCAGCCGCCGAGTGGCGGCAGATCTTCAACGATGCCTGGCGGCTGTTTCGCGACTACTTCTACGTCGCCAATATGCATGGCACCGACTGGCAGAACATCGGCGAGCGCTACAGCGAACTGCTCGATGACGTGGTCACTCGATGGGATCTCGACTTCCTCATCGGCGAGCTGATCGGCGAGCTGAACGCCGGCCACACCTACAACCGCAGCGGCGATACGGAGCAAGCAGCGCAGCGCAACGTGGGCATGCTCGGCGTCGACTTCGAATTGAACGACGGCGCCTTCCGGATCGCTCGGATTCTCGACGGCGCGGCATGGGACAGCGAGGTGCGCTCGCCGCTTGCGCTGCCGGGCGTGAACGTCTCGGAGGGAGACTACCTGCTGGCGGTCAATGGAGTGCCGCTCGACACCGGGCGAGATCCCTGGGCCGCTTTTCAGGGTCTGGCCGGCGACGTGGTGGAGCTCACGGTGAGCGACACGCCATCGATGGAGGGGGCCCGCAGGGTCCTCGTGGAGCCGCTGGGCAGCGAGGTGCGCCTGCGTAACCTGGCCTGGATCGAGGCCAACAGGCAACGCGTCGACGATGCCACCGACGGCCGCGTCGGTTACGTCTACGTTCCGGATACCGGCACTGGTGGACAGACCGAGTTGATGCGGCAGTGGGCCAATCAGATCGACAAGGAAGCACTGATCATCGACGAGCGCTTCAATAACGGTGGTCAGATTCCGGATCGGTTCATCGAGATGCTCGACCGGCCTCTGTACAGTTACTGGGGCGTGCGCGACGGCGATGATTGGCAGTGGCCCCCGGTGGCTCAGATCGGTCCCAAGGTCATGCTCATCAACGGTTGGAGCGGATCGGGCGGTGACGCATTCCCGTTCTTCTTCCGACACGCGGGCCTCGGGCCGCTCATTGGCACCCGCACCTGGGGCGGGCTCATCGGTTACACGGGGGCACCCTCGCTGGTGGACGGAGGCGGACTCGCCATCCCGACCTTCGGCATCTACTCGCTCGAGGGTGAGTGGATCATCGAGGGCTATGGCGTCGATCCCGACATCGAGGTCGTCGACAATCCCACCGACCTGGCGAACGGCATCGATCCACAGATCGAAGCCGGGATCACCGAGATCCTACGTCTGCTCGAAGAGAACCCGCCAACGCGCCCGGCTCGACCGGCTGCACCGGATCGTTCCCAACGCTAGAGACAAGGTTCGTAGCGATTACCCCCTAGGAGAATTCCCGTGGTTGGACCGCCAGCGATGAGTTCGGATCACGTCGTCACGCTGTTTTGGAGCCGTCTGCGCGACGATCTTGGAGAGGACGGCTTGGCTGATTATCAGCGCGATCTCGAGCACATCCTCGCGTTGGCTCGTGCCATGCCCGGATTCGTCTCGGTAGCCCCTTACACAGGCCCGGATGGCGAGCGTCTGACGATTGTCGTGTTCGACTCCGAGGAATCCCAGACCGCCTGGCGACGACACCCTGAGCATGTGGCGGCACAGCGTCGCGGCAAGGATCGGTACTACGCTGGTTATCAGATCGTCGTGGCCGGCCCGAAACGGTTTCACGCCGGTGGACCAGCGCAGTAGAGGGCTGCGTCAGGTCAATCCGTTCGTAGCGACTCAACCGGGTCGATGGTGATCGCGCGTCGTGCCGGGACCAGACTCGCGGTCAGAGCGACCAAGGCCAGCACGGTGGCGGCGCCGATGTAGGTCGGGATGTCGGTGGCGCTAACGTCGTAGAGCAGCGAGGCGATCAAGCGGCTCGCCGCCGCGGCGATCGCCAGACCGACAACGATACCGGCTCCGACCCAGACCATGCCCTGGCCCACGACCCAGCGAGCCACGTCGGTGCCGCGGGCGCCGAGCGCCATACGGATGCCGATTTCACGGCTGCGCTGGGCCACCGAATTGGCGACGACGCCGTAGATCCCGATCGCGGCGAGTGTCAGCGCGAGGCCAGCGAACAAAGCCACCAGCATGGCGGAGAAACGGGGTTCGGAAACAGAGGCGTTGACCAACCCGTCGAGGGTCACGACATTCTCGATGGTCTGATCGGGGTTCACCGCCCAGATCGCATGGTTCACTGCGGCCTGGAGCCCTGTGGGCTCGGTACTCGTGCGGACCACCAGCGTCATGCCGGAGCGGGTGATCTGCTGGACGGATGTGTAGAGAACGTTGACCACCTCTTCGTCGAGGCTCGACTGAGTCACGTTGCCGACGACACCGATGATGGCGACTTCGCCGTTGCCTACGCCCAGCCGGCTACCTACGGCGTCGCCGTCGGGGAAGTGCCGGTCGGCCATCGCCTGGTTGATGATTCCGCGCAGTTCGC
The DNA here is from genome assembly GCA_029263335.1 of Acidobacteriota bacterium. Classification (GTDB taxonomy): domain Bacteria; phylum Acidobacteriota; class UBA890; order UBA890; family WLXD01; genus WLXD01. Next base: position 17,466 of record JAJCXS010000147.1, read on the forward strand.
CGGCCTCGCGGTTGTCGCGCTCGTCGAAGCCGCGGCCGGCCATCAGCGGAATCCCCATGGCGGCAAAAGCGTCATCGGAGGCCCAGCGTAGATATGCCGTGGGCCATTGACCTTCCGGTGGTGCCGGATTGCCCACAACCATGAAGTCGAGGTCCTCGCCCTGGAAAGTGTCCGGGGTGAGTGGCATCGGTCGAATGAGCCCGGCGATCTCGACGCCGGGTACGTCGCGGACACTTTGCAGGATGTCGCCAAAGAACTGGCTGATGTCTGCGGAGCCTTCGAGCTTGTACCCCGGTGCCGAGACCTTCATGGCGACGGTGTGGTCGCCATCGAAACCGGGCTCGACCTGGAGCAGCTCGTTCAAGCTGCGCAGTAGCAGACCGGCTCCGATCACGAGAACAACGACCATCGCTACCTCGGCGACAATCAAGAGGCCGCGCATGCGGACCCGCCCCTCGGTCTGGGAGCCGCTGCCGCCGGCCAGTTTGAGTTCGCTCTGCAGGTCGCCGCGCCAGGCGCGCCAGGCCGGCGCGAGGCCGAACATCAGCCCGGTGAGAAGCGAAGCCCCGAGCGAGAACGCGACGACCGCGGGATCGATGCCGACCTCCGCCAGACGGGGAACCTCGTCAGGTGCCGCAGCGACCAGCAGCTTGATCGACAGGCTACCGAGTAGAAGACCTGCGCAGCCGCCGATGGCGGCAAGGAGTGCCGACTCCGTGAGGAGTTGGCGGGCCAGTCGTCCTCGGCCCGCCCCCAGCGCCGCGCGCACTGCGAATTCGCGAGTCCGGCCCTGGGCCCGGACCAGCATCAGGTTGGCGACGTTGGCACAGCAGATCAGCAGCACGACGCCGACCGCGCCGAGCAGAGTGAGCAGGCCAGTGCGGGCGTCACCCGTCACCTGATCGTGCAGCGGCACGATGCGCACCTCGGTGAGTTCGTCGTTGCTGTCTGGGTACTCCGCGGCGAGGCGCTTGGCGACCGTATCCAGATCGGCCTGCGCCGCCTCCATGGTCACTCCCGGTGCCAGTCGACCGACGGCATGGAGGAAGCGCACCCCGCGCCGCCGCGGTACTCCGCTCTCGGGTATGACCGATAGCGGTACCCAGAGTTCGCCCTCCGCGGACGGATAGTCGAAGGTCGCCGGCATGACACCGATCACGATGTAGGGCGTGTCACTGAGCGTGATCGTGGAACCAACGATCGCCGCGTCGCCGGCGAAGCGCGTCTGCCACGTACCGTAGGAAAGCACTGCGACGGCGTTGTCGCCTTCCGCATGGTCCGCCACGACGATCGGGCGACCGAGAAGCGGCGCGACCGCTAGGGTCTCGAAGAATCCTTCCTCGACGAAGTGGGCCAGTACGCGGTCGGGCCGGTCATCGCCTGTCAGCACGAAGCCTCCCATTGAAACAGCCGGGAAGGCGGTCATCTGCGAGAAGGACTCGCCTTGATCGCGCCAGTCGCGAAAATCGTGCGGCGATACCGTGCCGCGCACACTGTCGCGCACAGGATAGGCCGAGTAGATGCGCACCAGTTGCTCGGCGTCCGGATAGGGTAGCGGCCGCAGGAGCACAGCGTTGACCATGCTGAAGATCGCGGCGTTGGCACCGATGCCGAGCGCGATGGTGAGGATCGCGGCGAGCGCAAACACGGGACTCTTGAGCAGCGACCGGAAACCGTAGCGAATGTCTTGCAGGATCGATACGAACATTTCAACAGGTCCGAGTCGGGGAGATTCGGGGTTGGGCAGCGGCGCACGGCGCAGCGGCCGAGCGTCGCGAGAAAGGGCTAGACGAAGGGCTTGCGCCCAGTACCAGAGCGCGGTCGCAAGTCGCGAATGTAGCCTGCACCGCTCAGCGAACTCCTCGCGCAGATCGCCGACGACGAAACTGCCAACGCCGGAGGCGGCGAGCCGTCGCCGCAGCCAGCGCTCGACGAGGCGCGGTGGGGAAGGAATCGAATCGCTGGACACAGTCAGCCGTCGAGAGCCCGTTCCAACCCTTGGGAGAGGTTGGCAATGGCGCGCTGCGAGTGCCGCAGAGCAATGAGTCCGGGTTCCGTTACCTGGAAGCGGCGGCGCGGGATGCCGCCGCGCTCCGGGGTGCTGTCTTCGACCTGCCAGTCGAGGAATCCTTTCTCCTGCAAGCGGGTCAGTGTGCCGTAGAGCGCTCCACGCGCGACGCTGCGGCTAGCCTGTTCCTCGATCTGCTCGCGTACCCGAATCGCGTGTGCGTGTTCTCCCAACTGCATCACCGCGAGCATGACGAGATGCTCAAACTCTCCCAGGAATGTCGCTGTACCCATGTGGTCCTCTCGGCCGGCCCAACTGCGGATGGGTTCGGGATCGGAAATCGCTGTCTAGTTTCCAGACAGTGACTACAATACTGACACTGAGTGTTCCGCACAAGCCCTAGAAGACAAGTGTGGCTCCTGGTGTCCGCGCTGCAGCGGCCGGGTCGCGACGGCGACCTCGTGCGGCGGGTCGTGTCGGCTAGCCGAGCCGCTGCTCGTCCGCGTCCTGGGGCCGGCCCCCTTCCTGGGGAGCCTCCTCGGGACTTACCTCGGGGGCCGGCATGCCTTCCGGAACAGGGGTGTCGAACAGGTCGCGGGAGGTAGATTCGCCGACCGAGCTGAGCAGCCAGTACATGCCGAAGGCGACAGCGAGCAAGGCGACCAGCATGACGACAATGGAGATCTTGTTCCACTTCGACAGGCGGAAGGGCTCGGGCTCGGGGCCGTGCTCGCGCGCCGCTTCGATAAGACGCTCGGCGCATTCCGGGCACTCCTTGCAGTGCTCGATAATGCGGAACTTCTTGTAGCGGCCGAGCTCGTCGCGGGCGTAGTTGACCATGTCCTGGTCGTTCGGATGACTCATGCGGACGATTGTACCCGTTCGGGCCCGGCGTCTTCTTGCGCTGCGGCCGCGGGCGTCGCCGCGCGATCGAGCTGGTCTCAGGCCGAGCTATGGGGGACCGATTCCGACATACGGCGCAGGCGTCGCTGAGCCGCGCGCACGGCGTGCTCACCTTCCGCAGTTGCACGCGCGATGCGGCGCGGGCGACCGCCGGTTGGCGACGAGGAGGGTTCGCCCGTGAAGCGGAGGTACGCCTTGGCCTCCAGCCGTCGAAGCGTGGAGTACACGGCGCCAAACGACACGTCGCGCTCGGCCCGTTCCGTGATGAGTCGCCGGATCGGCACTCCGTAGGCCTCGTCCCCAAGTTGCATCACCGCCAGCAACACGAGGTGCTCGAATTCGCCCAGATAGTCGTTGGCCATGTCAGTCGGCTCGCAGCACGGTAGCGGGATCGACGTGCGCGGCCCGCGCTCCGGGAATCAACGTGGCGGCAGCCGCCACGGCCACGAACGCGAGGAACACACCGGTATAGATAAAGGGATCGAGCGGATTCATGCGCCCGAGCGCGACCCCGAGGAGGGGGCTGAAGCCTGCGCTCAGGACGAAGCCGATCACCAGGCCAGGGGCGACGGCGCGCAAACCGGTCCGCGTGACGAAGCGCAGCACCGATCGTCGATCGGCGCCGAGTGCCTTGCGAACACCGATCTCCGGCAAGCGTCGCTGCACCTCGAACGCCAGGGCTCCATACAGGCCGATCAGGGCGACCAGCGCGGTGCTCACGCCTCCGAGCATCGCGAGGACTCCACCGGTCTGATAGATCCGTCCGATGTAGTTGATCAAATCCCTGATTCGAGTGGTGTCGGTTCCACCGAACGACCCGGTGACCCCGAGGTCCGGGTCGATTTCAGCGATCGCGGCACGCACCGACGCGGTGGCCATTTCCGGGCCGGTGAAGAGAAGATGGAAGTTGGTCGGCTCGACCGCTCCGAAGGGGAGATAGACACGTGCCAGTTCGCGCGCGCGGGCGCCCCGGTAGACGGACAGATCGGCAGTAACACCGACGATCCGGACCCAGCGATCGCCTCCGGTGGCCGGCAGCCGGACCCGCTGGCCGACCGCGCTCCGCCCGTTCAGGTAGGTGTTCACGAAGCTGCTGTTGACCACTGCGACGAGCTCGTCGGAGGTCGAGGTGGCCCGTGGCAGCCCCACTCCGGCAATGGTCTGCAAGCCAAACAGGTCGAAGTAGCCCTCGTCTGCCACGATCACACGCACAAGCGGCGGGCGGGCGGCGGGGTCCGGTTCGGCGCCTTCGATCTCGAGGCGATCGACAGAATTTTCGAGCCCGGGCACAACGTTCACGAAGATCAGCGTTCCGACATCCGCATTGTCGCGCAGGCCGGCGCTGAGCGCTCCGCGGAGAGCGCGGCGCCCGGCCGGCTGCGCGTAGCGTGGTCCGTCCAGCGCGACGCTCAGCAGATACACGTCGTCGGCGCGCAGATCGGCCGCTGACTGTGACCGCAGCAGGGCCCCTCCCATGAGGCTCGCGATGATCAAGGCAAGGGCGGATATTGTTACCTGGGCATTGAGCAGTACGCCCGAGAGGCGCCCGCGGCGTCCGCCAACCACCGCCGTCGCATCGGATCGCAGCACCTCGCTCAGGTCGGCGCCGCGCAGACGGATGGCGGGCAGCAGTCCGGAAAGCGTCCCGGCAACAACCGCGAGTCCCAGGGTGAAGAACACCACGGATGGTTCGAACTGGACCCTCATCCAGTAGTAGCCCCAATGGCCCGACAGAGTCGACTGTATGTAGTCGATCGCAGCGGTTGCCAAGCCGAGTCCGACGACGGCTCCGGCGAGTGAAATCACCAGTGCCTCCACCAGCATCTGGAGGAAGACCTGGGAGGGGCCGGCGCCGATGGCGGCGTGCACGGCAAGTAGATCAGCGCGCGCCAGGGCGCGCCCGAGCAACAGGTTCGAGACATTCGAGCATGAGACCAACACCAGCGCGATGACCAGGACGAGCATGGTCGCCAAGATCATCTTCTCGCCGCCCTCGCCACGCTTTTCGGTGAAGCGGGGTACTTCCACCCGCAACCCCGGGGCGCCCTCGTCGTCGGCGTAGCGTCGTGCCTCCAGCAGGCTCCTGACTTCCTCGCTCGCTCGGGTCGGCGTGGCGGCGGGCGCCAGCCGTCCGACCATCTCGAAGTTGTTGCCTGGAGTTGAAGGATCGAGCAGCGCCCATAGGTCGTGATTGAAGGGGAATCGATGACCTGCCGGCATGACGCCGACGATTACGCGCACGGCGCCGTCGACTCGAACCTCCTTGCCGACGACACCGCGGTCAGCCGCGAAGTGATCGCGCCACAGGTCGTCGCTGATCACGATCCCGGTAAGCTCATCGTCCGCCGTTGGGAGACGACCCAGTTGTGGCATCTCGCCGAGCAACTCGAAGACCTGCGCGGTCATCGCCACGCTTGGTACCCGAACCGGGTAGCCACGAGCGGCGCGAACGCTGGCGCTGCCGGTCGTCACGGCGCCCAGTTGGGCGAACGACTGGGTCGCGGAACGCACGCTCTCGAGATCTACGATGTCGAGCGCGACGCCGCGACCCCGCTCGTCGAGCACACGGACCCAGCGCACGTCTTTACCGTCCGCAACGGGAAGCGGACGGCTGAAGCCGGCGTAGGTCCCATAGATCGCCGCGGCAGCGCCGAACCCCAGCCCCAGCGTGATGGCGGCGAGCACCGGCACGCCCGGTTGCCGACGGATATTGCGCACCGTCAAGACCAGCGCCAGAAAGGGTTTCAACCCGCGGCCGCGATAGCGAAGGTCTCGAAGTTCGTACAGACCGACCGTCAAGACCTCTCGGTATGTCCACCAATCTACGCGCAGCCTCCCGCTCCCCGTCGCCCGGCGGCGTCCAGCCTCGTCGGCGATGTCTTGCAGGGCCTCATCAACATGCCGACAGCCGCAGACGGACAGATACACGCGAGCGCAACGTCGGGCGAGTGAAGGCCGCATCAGGGGGTCCTGTTGATCGTGGATGGGCGGGCTCTCGTTGGTTTCTGTACATCGTACACTAACTGTCGATGAAAGACTCGGTCGACGTGCGAGGTGGGGTTGCGGAAGATGTGGGGTATGGTGCGGCGCGACGCCAGCAGCCGGACAGTTTGGGATAGAGTGCGACGGTTCGTGTCCATTCCTTCTCGCCGAGAGCCCATGACTTCTCGCCCGTGCCCGATCTCGAGCCGCTCGATCGCTGTAGTGACTCTGGCGGCTGCGATGTTGGCCGGATGTTCGGCCCCGGCCGACGTTGAACGACAGTCAGAGTCGACGCCCTACATGGAGGCGGCATTGCAGGCCGCGACCTGGATACGAGCGCAGGAGGTTCGGTCGCCTTCCGGGTCGGCGTGGCCGGCCGATCCCTACGACACCGCCACCGTCGTGACCAATCTCTACACCGGCACTCCGGGGGTGGTCCTCTTCTTCCTCGAGCTCTATCACCACACCGGCGACAGCAGCTATCTCGCCGATGCCGCGGCGGGCGCCGACTATCTGATGGCGCGCTTCGCTGGTGGCAGGCCCGGCGAGGGCGACACCGGGACCGTCGACGCGACGACACAGACGGCAGGCTTTTACACCGGCGTCGCCGGCATCGCGTTCGTACTGCACGAGACCTTCAAAGCCACGGGTGATAACCGGTACCGCGCAGGCGCCATGGAGGCGGTCGACCGCGTTCATCAGCAAGCCCGCGAGCGTGAAGAGGGCGTCGACTGGATCGACTCCACCGACATCGTCAGCGGCACCGCCGGCACCGGCCTGTTCCTGCTGTACGCGGCACGTGAGATGGGACATGCCGAGTCGCTCCAGTTGGCCGAACGAGCCGGGTGGCGTTTGCTCGAACAGGCCGAGGAGGCGGGCGCGGGAATGCGGTGGCGCATCAACGCGGAGTATCCGCGCGTGATGCCCAACTTCTCGCACGGCACGGCTGGAGTGGCCTATTTCCTGGCGGCGCTGCACCAGGCCACGGGTGAGTCGGCGTTTCTCGACGCGGCCATCTCGGGCGCCAATCAGCTGCTCGAACTTGCCGAGACCGAGGGCGACGTGTGTTTGATCTTCCATCACTCGCCGGACGGCGAGGGGCTGCAATACCTGAGCTGGTGCCACGGCCCCGCTGGCACGGCACGTACCTTCTACAAGCTGTTCCAAGTCACTGGCGATCCAGTGTGGATGCAATGGACCGACAGGTCGGCCAACGGCATTCACCAAAGTGGCATTCCCGACCAGCTCACCGAGGGATTCTGGAACAACGTCGGTCAGTGCTGCGGCTCCGCGGGCGTCGCCGAGTTCTCGCTCGCGATGCATCGAACAACCGGAGCGCCCCGCCACCTCGAGTTCGCCCGCCAGGTTGCCGACAACCTGCGCGGCCGCGCAACCGCGGACGCCGGCGGGCTCATGTGGATCCAGGCCGAGAACCGTATCCAGCCCGAGTTCCTGGTGGCCCAGACCGGGTACATGCAGGGAGCTGCCGGCATCGGCATCCTGCTGCTGCATCTCGACGCCGCAATCCGGGGTAGCGATTACAGCGGCATCGTCTTTCCAGACGCGCCCTACTGATGCGCTTTCCCAGCGGGCGCGGTAGCCTTCGCGGCCATGGGTAGATTCCAGCTCGGCCACTGCGAGATCGGGGAGAAGCGCAGGTCACTCGAAACCCGGGTCCCGGAGAGGTAATAGAATACCTGGACTAATCATTCCAAGATGGAGCAACGATGCAGGCGACGCGGACGACGATTCTGAATGCTGGGGCCGTCGAGCAGAAGCGCGAGGAGATCCGTAAGTACTTCCACGACACTTACGACATCTACGAAGAACTCTTCGAGGGCATGGCGGGCGATGCTGCCTACTACCTGCGCCCCGAGCCGCTGCGGCATCCGCTGATCTTCTACTACGGCCACACCGCGGTCTTCTTCGTCAACAAGCTGCGCGTGGCAGGCATCGTGGACGAGCGTGTCGATGCTCGCATCGAGTCGATGATGGCCATCGGCGTCGACGAGATGTCCTGGGACGACCTGGACAAGACCGATTACGACTGGGCGACCGTGGCGGAGGTGAAAGCCTATCGGGACGAGGTCCGCACCCTGGTGGACGGTGTGATCAGCAACTCCGAGCTGACCCTGCCGATCGACTGGAGCAGCCCCTTCTGGATCGTGATGATGGGCATCGAGCACGAGCGTATTCACCTGGAAACGTCGTCTGTGCTGATCCGTCAGCTACCCATCGAGAGCGTCCGCCCGATACCGGGTTGGCAGCACTGCCCCGATGCCGGGGAGGCTCCCGAGAACGGTTTGGTCGCGGTCGCGGGCGGCGGTGTGGCCGTGGGTAAGAGTCGTGAGTCGGCAGTGTACGGGTGGGACATCGAATACGGCGGCCACGAGGCGGAGATCGACGGATTCCAGGCCGGGCGCCACCTGGTCTCGAACCGCGAATACCGCGCGTTCGTCGAGGACGGTGGCTATGACAACGAGTCGTGGTGGACCGACGAGGGCTGGCGCTGGCGGACCTACAAGAAGGCCGGCCATCCGCTGTTCTGGATTCCTGACGGCGACGAAGGCTATCGCTATCGCGCCATGCTCGAAGAGATCGACATGCCGTGGAACTGGCCCGTCGACGTCAACTATCTCGAGGCCAAGGCGTTCTGCAACTGGCTGGGCGCGAGATCGGGCAAGAGCATACGGCTGCCTACCGAAGACGAGTGGTATCTGATGGCTCAGCGAATTGAAACGGACCAGCCGGACTGGAGCGAAGCTCCCGGCAACATCAACCTGGAGTACTGGGCTTCGGCCTGTCCGGTGGATCGTTTCGAGAGCGACGGGCTGTTCGACGTGATTGGCAACGTCTGGCAGTGGACCGAGACCGCGATCGACGCCTTGGAAGGCTTCGAGGTGCATCCTGCATACGACGATTTCTCGGTGCCAACGCTCGACGGCAAACACAACCTGATCAAAGGTGGCTCGTGGGTATCGACTGGCAACGAGGCCACGCGAGACGCGCGCTACGCGTTTCGTCGTCACTTCCCACAACACGCGGGTTTCCGCTACGTCGAGGCCCCCGAGCCGCCGGCCGTGGAAGCTAACGTGTACGAGACCGACGAGTCGATCTCCGAGTATCTGGAGTTCCACTACGGCGATGAGTACTTCGGCGTCGGCAATTTTCCGGCGGCGTGCGTTCGCGAGGTGATGGCGGCGATCGGCGACGCACCCAAACGTAAGGCGCTCGACATGGGGTGCTCCGTCGGCCGATCGAGCTTTGAACTGGCCCGTGATTTCCAGCATGTCGATGCGTTGGACTTCTCCACGCGGTTCGTGTTCAGCGCGATCGAGCTGCAGAAGCGCGGCGTTCGGCGGTATGTGATCCGCGACGAAGGCGATCTGATGGCGTATCGCGAGGCTCGTCTGGAAGGGCTCGGCCTGGCTGAAACTGCCGGCCGCGTCGAGTTCGCTCAGAACGACGCATGCAATCTGAAAACCAACTACACCGGGTACGACCTGATCTTTGCCGCCAACCTGATCGATCGGCTGTACGATCCCGCTGCGTTTCTGAGGATCGCGCGCGAGCGTCTGGTGCCCGGGGGCTACCTGGCCCTGACTTCGCCCTACACGTGGCTTGTCGAGCATACGGAAAAGAAGAAATGGCTTGGCGGCATCAAAGAAGACGGCGAGAACGTCACCGGTTTGCAGGGGCTGCACCGGCTTCTCGATGCGCACTTCGAGACCGTGGGCGAGCCGGTCGATATCCCGTTCGTGATTCGTGAGACCAAGCGTAAGCACCAGCACACGATCGCGGAGTTGACGGTGTGGCGAAGAAGGTCCGATACGCGCAACTAGCAACGCTCGGCCGAGCCGACAGGAGGAAGTGGTGAGAGCGATCCGTGCGTCAGTGGGTGGCCTCGTTCTTCTCTCGGCGGTATGGGGCACCGGCCCGAGCCTCGTCGCCCAGAGCGATCAGCTGGCGGCCGTTTTCAACGCGACGGAGTTCCGCAACATCGGACCGTTCCGCACCTCGGCGTGGGTCGTCGAGGTTGCCGTGCCGGAGACGCCCCTGCACGAGCACATCTACACGATGTACGCGGCCACCCGTAGCGGCGGTCTTTGGAAGACGACCAACAACGGCGTTACCTGGCAGGTGGTCTCCGACAGCATCGATGTCGCCGCGGTAGGCGCCGTGGCGCTGTCACCCTCCGATCCGCTGCAGGTCTGGATGGGTACCGGCGCCAACGATCTGGCGCGCTCGTCGTACTCGGGCAAGGGGCTGTACAAGTCGACCGACGGCGGCGGGACCTGGGCGTTTGTCGGGCTGGGGGACTCGCATCACATCGCGCGGATTCTCGTGCACCCGACCGACCCCGACACCGTGTGGGTGGCGGCCATGGGTCACCTGTTCTCGCGCAACGAAGAGCGTGGCGTCTTTCGCACCCGAGACGGCGGTAGCACGTGGGAAAAGGTGCTGTACATCGACGACGGCACCGGGGCTGTTGATCTCGCCATCGATCGCGACGCTCCCGACACGCTCTTTGCGGCGATGTACGAGAAACACCGCTCCGACTGGCGCCTGGTGCTCGGCGGCCCGGGGACGGCCGTGTATCGAACCGACGACGGCGGCGACGACTGGCGGAAGCTCGACGGGATTCCCGAGGGCGCGATCGGTCGCATCGGCCTCGACTACAACCAGGCGAGTGATGTCCTGCACGCCATCGTGGAGAACGTGAACCCGCGGCCTGCCGGTTGGCCGGTGCGCCATGATGCCTGTTCGCCGCAGCGCGAGATCGAAGCGGACGTGATCGGCAACGAGGTGTATCGGTCGGAGGATCACGGTGAGACGTGGACCAAGACCCACGGCGACGGCGTGGATGTGGCCGGCTCCAAGGCGCCCTATTCGTTCAACCAGATCATCACCAATCCGTCCGATCCCGGTCACATCCTGGTCAACAGCGACAGCATGTACGAGTCGCGCGACGGCGGCGCCACCTGGACGTGCGGGTTCTTTGGCAGCGTGTTCGGCGATTTCCGCACCATGTGGTGGGACGAGCAGGACCCCGAGCGCATTGTCATCGGCAGCGACGGCGGCGTGAACATCTCATACGACGGCGGGGAGACCGCGGATTACGCTCTCAACATCCCCGTGGGCGAGGTCTATGCCATCGGCGTCGACATGGATGACCCTTACAGCGTGTACGCCGGGCTGCAGGATCACGACTCCTGGAAGGGGCCGAGCAATGCTCCCAGCGGCCGCATCACCCTGGAAGACTGGACAACGGTCGGCACCGGCGATGGCATGTACAACCAGATCGATCCGACCGACTCGCGTTGGGTCTACAACTCGTGGCAGACGGGTGGCCAGCGCCGCTTCGACCAGGAGACGGGCCGGGCCACTTCGATTCAGCCAACGCGCGACGAAGGCGCCCCGACGCTGCGCTATAACTGGATCACCCCGCTGGTGCTCTCGCCGCACAATCCACAGATCATCTACACCGGCGCGCAGGTGCTGTTCCGATCGCTCAACCGCGGCGACGACTGGCGCGAGATCAGCCCGGATCTGACCTCCGACGATGAGCGCTGTGGTCTCAACTCGGGCTACGTGCCCTTCTGTACGATCACCTCGATCTCGGAGTCGCCGCTCGAGCCGGGGTTGATCTGGGTCGGGACCGACGACGGCAAGGTGCACCTGACCACCGACCAGGGTGCGACCTGGAACGAGGTCACCGCTGCCGTTGCCGCTGCGGGAGGTCCGGCCGATCGTTACGTGAGCCGGGTATTCGCGTCGCCGCACAATCCGGCCATCGCGTTCGTGGCCAAGAGCGGGTTCCGTGACGATGACTTCCACCCGTATCTATATCGCACCGAAGACTATGGTCAGACGTGGGAGTCCATTGGCGGCGGCCTACCCGATGCACCCGTCAACGTTGTGGTGCAGGATCTGGCCAACGCGGAGTTGCTCGTCGTCGGCAATGACCTCGGCGTGTGGGTATCGATCGACGGCGCCGAGTCCTGGCATCGGTTGCGCGCCAACCTGCCCACCGTGCCCGTTCACGATCTGACGATTCACCCCCGCGAGTCAGATCTGGTTCTCGGGACGTACGGTCGCGCGGTTTGGGTGGGCGACATCACGCCAATCAGGCGATTGGCCGCGGACGATCTGCAAGAGCCGCTGCACCTGTTCGAACCCGAGCCGCGGGCGCACTACGGCCTGCGGGCCTTGGGCAACTTCCATCTCTTCGGCGATCGGTACCTGTCAGTACCCAACGAGCCCGATGGGCTGATGATCCAATACCTGCTCGAGGTCGCCGATGAGGACGGTGCAAAGGTGACCGTAGCGGACAGCGCCGGCACGGAAATCGCCACACTGACCGGGCCGGCCGAGGCCGGATTCAACCAGGTTCTCTGGGACATGCGGCCGGGAGACGCGCCGACCGGAGAAGACTGGCAGTCGCGCATGCGCCGCTTCAACACGCCGACACTACCGCCTGGTGCCTATCGAATTCGTGTCGAGGCGAGCCATCACGACGCGACCACGACCGGCGTGATTCGGGCGCGCATCCGGTAATGCCCGCGCGGCACCGGTGACGGCACCGCCTGGCAAGCCATAGAATTTTTCTTGTTCCACGTCGTCGGCTCGCGTGTCTAACGGGATATGAGCCCAATTCATGTCCCTCCAGCGGTCCCGGCGAACCAGCCAAACAAGCCAAAGGGCAAGGTGCTGATGTTCCCTCGTCGGGTGAAATCTCTACGAGATCTCGACGACGAGGCTCTGGTGGGCATGCTGCGCGAGGATCCAGATCGTGAAGACGTCCGCGACGAACTCTTCGGACGTTATACGCGCCGTGTCGCCAGTTGGTGTCTGGGCATCGCCCGCACGCCGGAGGAAGCGCAGGACATCGCGCAGGATGTGATGCTGCTGGTCCACCAGCGGCTGCACACCTTCCGGGTCGAGAGCAAGTTTTCGACGTGGCTGTATACGATCGCCCGCCGTGTGGCACTGAATCGGGCTCGCGCCGGCTCCGTACGCCGAACCGAGACGCTCGATCAGATGCCGGAGGCCGCCTCCGAGCGGACCGAACACGCGCCCGAGGAACTCGCGGAGCGGGCGCAGGTACACGAGCGCTTGCGCGAGGCGATGCGGCGAGATCTCACGGCGCAGGAGGCCGAGATCCTCATTCTGCATTTCGCGCACGGACTGACGTTCGATGAGCTAACGGCCCGCTATCAGTTGGACAACAAGTCCGGCGCCAAAGCGGTGGTCGTGTCGGCGCGACGCAAACTGGAACGGCGGTTCGGCCGCTGGCTGGAAACACAAACCGGTGGGAGACCCTGGTCATGACGAATCAAACACTGGATAGCCTGATCTCTGACGTCGCGCACCAGCGCCAGCCTCATTGCACGCCTATCGAGATGCTCCACGCCTGGGTAACGGGCCAGCTGTCCGAAGACCAGGCCGAGCACGTGCGGACCCATGTGGAAGAGTGTTCGTTCTGCTCGGCCGAGGCGCGGCTTGCGGGCTGGTTCGAGGACCCGGCCGCCTCGCCGGCGGTGGACAATCTCGCCGCCCGATTGGCTGGCGGCCAACCACGAAGCGTGGTGCTCGAGTCCGCCGCCGACGTAGCGAGCACGAGTTGGCGATCGCCCCGGTGGCTGGTGATGGGTCTCGCCGCCGCGGCTACGGTGCTGCTCGTGGTTGGCGCGTACTCAGCGGCTCCGCCGGTGGTTCCCGAGCTCTTGGACGGACAGGTCGTGCGGGGTGGCACGGTGCATGTACTAGAACCACAGGGAGATGTTTCGGCGATACCCGAGCGCGTAATATGGGAGGGTGGCTCGGCCGACACGTACCGAGTCGAGTTGCTGGCTGTCGACGGCGAGATTCTGTGGCTGTCGAGTGCGGCGACGGTGGCGGAATTGCCGGCTACGGCCCAGGACAAGCTCGAGCGCGGTGTCACCTACCGGGTACGCGTTACGCCGGTCGACAGCGACGGCGAGCTGCTGGGCCGGGCGACGGAAGCCGATTTCAGGATCGAGAGGCTCCAGATTGAATAGAGCGTCAGTTGAATAGGGCGTTGGCGCGGCTACTGCTGACGGCAGTGCTGATGGTCAGCGGACTAGCCATCAGTCCGCCCGCGAAAGCCATGCGTCCGCCGCTTGTGCTGCGCGTGAACGACGTGGCTGGCAAGGCCGGCTCCATCGTGGCCGTCGTGCTGCGCACTACATCTGCGCGCCCGATCCGCCAGGGACGGATCTCTGTCCGACCACGTCGCCGCGCGAAGAATCGCCGCGAGTTCCGCGGGCCGTCGCCGTTCATCGGATTGCAGGACTACCGCGTGCTCTCTTCTGGCAGCAATGACCCACTGGCCGTGGGTGTCTTGCAGGATGACGCCAGGGGGCAGCGGGTTACCCTGCAGTTCACCTCCAACGGTGCTTCGGTGAATCGCACGGATGGAACGTTGGCGGTGCTCTATCTGCAGCTGCGGGACCGACTCAAGCCGGGCGATCAGTTCGCGCTCGAACTCGAGGACGTGGAATTGCTGGACGTCAACGGGCTGCCGCTCCCGCTCGCCCCCTTGGCGGGAGTCTTGAAGGTGCAGGGTGCGCAACGAAAGGCCGAACTTACCGTTGATACGCGCGACGTAGAGCCGGGTGACGATGCCCGTTTCGGCATCCAGTCGCTGACGCCGCTCCCGCTCGGATCGGGCACCTTCGTGCTCAACTACGATCCCGCGGTTGCCGCCGAGACACCTCGTGTCTGGCTTAACAAGAAGCAGGGCTCGCGGCGGTCCTCGGTAGACACAAGCGTTCCCGGCAGAATCGAAGTTCAGTTCGAGTCGCCCGACGGCAACTTCAACGAGATTCCTGGCGAGATCCTCTCGGTCCGCATGGAGACGGTCAAGAACATTGCGCCGGGAAGCCGTGCCGCGATCACCTTCGACACCGCGGCGACGGTACTCCGCGATCCGGACGGAAACATCGTTCCCTTCCGGATGCGCAACGGTGTCCTGCGCTTTGTCGCGGATGACGACGACGATGACGGAGACGACGATGGCGACGACGGCGACGACGGCGACGACGGTGACGACGGTGACGACGGCGATGATGATGACGACGGCGACGATGATGACGACGACGATGAAGGGAAGTTTGACGCCATCGCGTTGACCGCCGACGTGGCCACCGGCTTGATCGGTCTGGCGGACGGTACGATCGTCTTGGCCCTGCCGCAGGTGCAGTGGGAGGACGGCGACTTCACCGACCTGGGTAGTCTCGCCACCGCGATACAGAGTGGTCTGACCGTTCGCGTCCGCGGGGAGGGGACGGCGAACGCCGAAGGCGCCATCGTGGCCACAGAAATTCGCGCTGAACTCAAAGACTGATCGCGGCGCACGGCTCTCAGCATGGGCAGGTGCGGAGCGCTCTGACTAGATTCGTTGACGCCGGCGAGACCGGCTGGCGAGCCCGGCGCCGGCGAGAACCAGCAGTATCGTTGCGCCCAACTGAAAACGATACCGATGCCATAGCGGCAGACGCACCGGTTGAGCGTCGCCCACGACGAGGTAGGCCGCCCAGACGTCGGGACGGTTCCCGTAGCCGGCCGCAATGATACGGCGGCGAGCCTCGCGCAGAGCTTCTGACGCCGGTAGTCCACGCCCCAGAAAGTGATAGAACTGCTGCATGAAGGCGGCGGACTCGGCGTCCCCCACCGCCCATCGCGTGGCCACGACGGCCTCGGTTCCGGCGGCGATGAACGCACCGGTCAGGCTGTTGAAGGCATCTGCTGTGCGCCCGCCCGACAAGTCGACCGTGCTGCAGGCTGCCAGCACCGTGAGTTGAACGTCGATCGAGCCGAGCGCGATCTCCTCCTGTCGCAAGAGCCCATCACTGTCCGAAGTAGGGCTGAGCAGGATGGCGCTTGACCCCGGGTCGGAATCGACGATGGCGTGCGCGGCGATGTGGAGAACGCTGGGTGATGTAGCGGCCAGTTGCCAGAATGCTCCCTCGGTGGCCTCCGCCCCGGTCCGGATACTCTCGCTACCACCGCCCAGTTGCCGCTCCGCATCGCGCACTTCGATACTGGCGTGGGGCAGCGGCGTGCTCCAGGTCTCCCAGAGACTGGAGGTCAGCCCCGCGGGCGCTACTGCGGGCCCGAGCGGCTGGGCCAGTGCCGCGAAGTTCCGAGCTTTGTGCGGCAGCGCAGTACGCGCCAGAAAAGAACCGCTTGGCCAATAGGTCAACGCCGCGTCGACGCCAAGAGGTCTCTCGGGCGTGCCCAGCATCGCGAAAGGCAGTCCATGCAGAAACCCGTCCGTTGCGATGTGTAGTCGGCTTGCCGGGGCCTCCGTGCCGACGAGACGCGTGCCGACACTGCGTCGCAGATCGAGCGCGGGCTCTCCGCGTTGAATGCGCGCGATCAACGTTCTGACCGACCGCTTCAGCGAGGTGGGTTCAGGTAGCGCGGTCACCTCAATCGAACCCGCACGAATCAGCCATCGCCAGGTGTCGTTCTCGTCGATGAAGTACTCGATCAGGGCCTCATCCTGGGCGAGGACTCCCTGAATCGTGTCCAGTCGCCGAACGCGGCGGCGTGTTTCCGGCTGCGGCAGAGCGTCGAGCAGACTCCGCGACTTGGCGCGTTGAATGACGTCGAAGGCGCGGGCGAACAGATGAGGTTCGTCAGTCAGCGCCCGCTCCGTCCATAGCCGATGCGCTGTCTCGTAGACCTCACGCTGAGAGTTGAGGAAGGTGGCGCGAAGCACCAGATCGGGGGCGCTGGCGCGACTTGTCTCCAGTAGCGCGAGGGCGGCTTCGAGATGACCGTCCACGTCGCCATCGTTCCCCATCGCGTGCCGCAACCGGGCGAGGAGGGCGTGTGCCGACCACTGCGCGTCCGGGCTGCCAACCTCCTCGGCGACGGCAAGGGCAGCGGCTGCTGCTTCCAGGGCACGCCTGTTGTGACCCGCCGCCTCATAGCTCCGGGCCTGCTGATAGAGCGCCCGCGCCTCTTCGGGTCGATCGCGTTGTTGCCGTGCGATATCGATCGCCTCGGTGGCGTCGGCGATGCTGGCTTGGATGTCACCGCGGAGTCGCTGCGCGACGGCGCGATTAACGGCGATCGACGCGGCGGCGCCCTCGTCCGGCGCAAGGGAATCGAGTTCTCGCAGCGAGCGCCCTGGGTCGCCCAGTGCCGCATACAGAGCGGCGCGGTTGATGTGGATCTCCAGGCCATACTCGGGCAGCGTTGCGAGCGTGTCGTCATCGAGCAGATCGAAGGCTCCACGCAGGTCGCCGAGGTCCATCAGCAGAACGGCCCGATTGACGCGCGCGATCGCTACCTGTCGCTGGAACCACTCATCCTGGCTGTCCCGTGCGCGCTCCTCGACGGCTCGATATTGCTGCGAGGCGGCCCCGAATCGGCCGAGCTCGGTAAGCACAGCCCCGAGGTTCGATCGCGTCATGGCTTCGAGCTCGGGCGAATCATCGGCCAGCGTGAGCGCAAGAGCTTCGCTCAGGGCTCGTTCGGCGGGTTCCAGTTCGCCCAGCGATTGCAGTGCCAGCGCGAGGTTGTTGCGGTTGTCCGCTACAAGTTCCGCTTCGCCATCATCGGCCAGCAGTTGCTCTGCCAGCCGGCAGCGGTCCAGTGCTTCCTGGTAACGCTCCAGGTCGACCAAGATCGCACAGGCGTTGTTGTGGGCGATCGCCTGATCGACGGGGTCCGCCAGTTCCTGTAAGGCGAGGTCGTACTCGCTCAGCGCCGCTTCGATATTGCCAGCGACATGAAGTTCGATGGCGTTGTCGAGACGCTCCACCTGCCCGGCAGGCAATAGCGCCAGGGCGCCGAGTGCCAGAGCCGGCAGGCTCATCTGACCCTCCTGAGCGTAGGCGGCGATGCGATGCTTTGACGATATCAGAGCAGCGAGTGCCTACGGACGTAGCGGCCTGGGCGACCAACCTGCACCAACGGAGAACGGGGCCGCACAGCGCCCCAACGGACGCTGTGCGACCCCGATCTGTACGCCGACAGGAAGGTCCGGCGCTAGATCTAATCGCGAATCTCGACACTCGCCTGTAGTTGCCAGGCGCTGCCATCCAGGAACGTACCGCTGACGGTCACGGTTGTCCTGTCACCATCTGATAGGTCGGCGACGAGCTGGATTGCGGCCGCCTTGGAGAACTCGGCTCTCAGGTCGCTTGAGCCGAAGCGGGTGTCGACGGGAGCGATGGACAGGCCGTTCCGGCCCATACGGATGCTGGCGACGTCGATCAGGCGCCAGTCGCCGTCATCGATGCGGACCTCGAGGGTGCTACCGCCGCTGCCGGAGTTGGACCCGGAGGCCCAGTCCAGACGCCACTCGTCCGGGTCGAGACGGAGGCTCATCAGATCGTCGTCGTCATCACCGTCGTCGTCATCATCGTCATCACCGTCGTCATCGTCGTCGTCACCGTCACCGTCATCGTCATCGTCATCGTCCGCGTCGTCATCATCATCGGCGTCGTCATCACCGTCGTCGTCATCACCGTCGTCGCCGCCGGTGTTGTCGGTTTCGGCCTTGATCGCGGTGGCCAGGATGCGGCCGTCAAGCTGCTCGTCGCCGTTGCCTTCAACGCGCGATGGCGTGCCGGCCGTCACGGCCTGATCCAGGGCGTCGAGCGAGAAGACGTCGCCAAGTCCGTCCCAGATCGTCGAGCTATCGACCACCACCGTAGTGCCATTCGTGAGCATGACGGAGCTGCCGGGCACGTTCACACTACCGACGGTACCGCTGAACTGCCGGGAGGTGCCGATGACCGTGTCGGTTTCGGCCTTGATCGTCGTGGCCAGAACGCGGCCGTCGAGCTGCTCGTTGCCGTCGCCCTCGATACGTGTTGGTGTGCCTGCCGCCACAGCTTGAGCCAGGGCGTCGAGCGACAAGATGTCGCCAAGTCCGTCCCAAACCGTCGTGGCGTCCACCACCACCGTCGTGCCGTCGGTGAGCTGGACAGAGCTGCCAGGCACATCGACGCTGCCGACAGCGCCGTCGAACTGCCGGGCGGCGCCGACAAACTCAGTGGTCTCTGCCTTGAGGTCGGTGGCAAGCAACGAGCCGTCGGCGCGCACGTTCGCGGTGCCTTCAATGCGGACGTCGGCGCCGCGGCCGAGCGCGTCATCTACCGCACCGAGGTCGAACACATCACCGAGAGCATCCCAGCGCGTCGTGCCGTCTACGAAGATCGACGTTCCCGTCGTCAGGACCAGCGCAGAAGCGGCGCTGTCCACGCGAGCCACAGCGCCAGCGAAGGTCTGGCTTGCGCCGCCTCCGCCGGATGAGTCGTTGCCCGTCGAGGTGTTGCTCGAATTCAGGAGATCGAGGTTGGGGGCGGTAGGATCGCTCGATGCGCTACAGCCGACGAGGGACAGGATGCCCAGCATCAGGGCCAAGCGAACAGAGAGTTTAGGAGTGCGTGTCACGATGGAACTCCAGCTGCGGCTCTGGGATTGGTGGGAGCGGCCGTCAGGGGATAGGACACGCGATACGGCCGGGCCGGAACACAAATCGACTGAACTGGAGGCATCCGGGGACAGCCCTGGCCACAGGCCTCGCCGCACAGGCAACCATGCAAGCGCTGCAGACAGCGTCGGTAGACGAACTCCCTACAGGGGAGCCAGTGTCAGCGTCGTATTGCCCATGCGCAACATCAGTTCACCGCTAGCGGAATCCACCGTGTACCAGGGGTGGCCATCGCCGCTGTCGGGCGAACCCAGCGTCATCATCTGCACGAACCAGCGGTGCAGCGTTTCGCCGAACGAGTCTTCGGGCAGCGTGGCGCGGTTGAAGCGATAGATCACACGTTGCAGCACGACTGCCGCGGGGCCGCTGATGCCACCCATGGCTTCGAACCATGTCTTGTCGAGCTTGAGGAAGAACTTGTGGTTGGTGGTGAAGAAGTCGCCCTGGTCCTCCCGCGAGGTCTTGAGCGGCACCCACCAGCGCCCTTCGAACTCCTCGGGCTCCTTGTCCTCGTCCACCTCGAAGCCAAGCTCCACAAAGCCGCGGAACACCGCGTTCTTCTTGACGTAGTCGCGAATGAGATCGGCGCTCACGTTCACGCGCTCGCTCAACGATTCAGCCGGGATCAGGCCGTCGTAGGTAGCGTCCTCGAACTCGAACCAGACATTGTTGGCGCTGAGCCGCATCTTCTCGGGTCCTTCGCGCAGCAGCTCCAGATCGCCGGTGATGTCGACCTCTGTATCGCCCACGCGGATCGTCTTGCCGCGCATTTCAGAGGGCAGAGTACAGACGAGGATTCTCGGACTCAGGGTGCGCGCAGGATCCTTGTTCGAAAGCACCAGGTCGATCCGGTTGGTCGGAGGTAGCGGGCTGCCTTGTTGGCAGGCCTGGCTGCTGTTCGAGAAGCACAGCAGATTGGCGGCGTCGGTGCTCAGGCTGAGCGACTGCTCGGCCGGGTGCAGCGCCGCAGACCACTCGAAACCGCTCGTGTCGCCCGCCGTCAGGCCGAAGCTGGCCCGCAAGTAGAGCTGGTCTGGTTGGGCGGGCAGGTCGATGCTGATGCGCAGCGCCGATACTTCGGGTAGTTCGAAGCTCTCCGGGTCGGCGCAGTACGGGTCGCGGTCAACCGCGAAGGCGCCGCGCGCGGACAGCGACCAATGATCCGGAAAAGCGGGCGTGTCGGTGAAGCGCCTCCACGGATCGCGGTGCAGCAGGTGTTTGGCGTGGTCGTGCCAGTTGCCATCCAAATCGATGGCAGCCAGCGCCGCCTGGTTGTTGCCCGACTGCAGATGGGCCTGGAGCACAGCCTGCACTCGATACAGGCCATCGGTCGCTTCGAGGTCGTGCCACAACATGTGCACCGGATACTCGAGCGTCATGATGCCCAGAGGTGCCTTCAGAAAGAAGGTGCGCATGGCGCGGTGATAGATGTTCTCGCCTGTGACCGTCGACAGCGGATTCTGCCCAGTGACCTTCTTCGCGCCCCAGTCGGCGAGCGATTCCGTTAACCATCTGTACGGGGTCTCGAACGGCACCTGGCGTAGCTGGTAGTGGAACGCGTGGAACATCTCGTGGGCAAGCGTGTGGGCGCGGATCGATGACCACGGGGTGTTTGTGCCCGAGGACGCGGAGGTGGGGTCGAGGCTCATGTAGATGATCGACTTCCCAGGCCCTTGGTACTTGTGTACGCCGCCGGAGCTGGTTCCCGTGCCGGAGGCGATGGCCTCGGTGAAGGCGACCACGATGCTCTCCGGTCCCAGAGCTGACGGCGAGGTCTGAAACAGAGCCAGGTAGCGCGACCAGGCTTCCTGGATCACCGGGATCGCCGCGTAGACCTCCGACTGCACCGCGATGGCGTTCAGGGCGCTCGTCGATTGCGGCCAGATCATCGTTACGTTCTGGTTGAGTTGCTGCCAACAATGCTGGGCCGCGGACGCCGTGATCGCGTAACCGCTGACGTTGCCCGTTGGTGGAAACCACAGGCTTCCTTCCTGTGGACAGCTCTGCGCCGTTGCCGCGGAGACGCGCAGGGTCGCGAAGCTCGATGAGGCCAGGCTGGCGGCGGCTTGCGACCGCGTGCCCGGAGAGGATCGTGCGCCAGGAAAGAACGGGTGGTCGGGATGCCACCAGGGCAGGCGCCAGATCCCCAGTTCCGCGTCTTCACGGTCCGTGATGTCGAGAATCGCCTCGATATCGTCGAGGACATGGTCCGATTCGGACTCTCCCTCGCCCAGGCGGTACCGGCTCGGTGGCGCCTCGCCCCAGCCGAAAGCGCGGTGCAACCGATAGCGAACGTACTCGCCTGGCGCAACGTCGCCCACGGACAGAGCTTCCTGCAGGAGCGCGGCGGTGGTCGGTTCGGGTTCGGCAGCGCGATCAAAGCCGCCGCCAGCGGCTTCGCCAAGAGGGTCCATCGAGATCGGCCAGTTCGGCCCCTCGGCCGCGGCACCGCAACCCGCGCCCAACCATGGAACGAGGACCATCCCTAACACTCCGATGCGGCGTAGCGGGTGCCGGTTTCTCACCGTTGCTCCTTCGATAGTGCGGTCAGATCCAGTAGCGCATGAGCAAGGCGGTTGCCGTTACAGCCCCACTCAACACGCCGTAAGCGGGCACGCCTGTTCGCAGTATCCGGTCCCGGGCCGCGGGTTCGAAAACTCTCGCGCCGATTGGCTGCAGCACGGATACTCCAACCATCGCGGCCAGCGGCACCAAGGGAATGAGATAACGGCCCACCAGCCCGATCACCCAGGCGTTGCCTACCGGAGTGAAGGTCACGTACAGGGCACCGCCGATGATCGCCAGGGTGCCGGCACAAATCGCGGCGAGCCCCGCGATTTGTGCACCGCTCAGGCGATAGGCGCGCCGCGCCAATAGCGGAGACAGAGCCAATAGCACCAATGAAAGCACCTTGAAACTTGCGGGTAACCGCGTGTCGAGACTACCAAGGTGGCCCACGACCTGGCTGAGGACCGACCCCCAGTACAGACTCAGCGTCTGCCAGGCGACCGACAGCCCCAGAAACGGGTTGGTGACGAGCTGCTCGAGTTGGACGCGCGGGTCCACTCCCGCGGGCAGGGGGAAGCCGGTGACTCCAGCTAGCCAAAAACTACTCATGGCGACTTGCACCACCGCGAACCCGCCCAACCATTTCCACCTTTGCTGCGGGTGACCCCAACGAGCAGCCGGAACTACGAGGATCGCCCATGGCAGTAGCCAATACCCCAGCTTCGTTAGAGAAACTCCGATCGCGAGCAGGAAGTAGCCGGCGAGCTTCTTATTGTCGGCAACCTCCGAATTCTCGAGCTGCTGCGCTACCCAGGCGACCAGCAAGAAGCCGAGGCTGAGCGTTATCGCGTCGGCCGACAGACTGGCCATCTGAGTTACCACGGTGGGGAACAGAGCCAGTACGGCGAGTGTTGGTGCCAGCGAATCGCTCATGCGGAGCGAAACGCCGAGCAGCAGTGTGCCGATGAGCAGGTTGACCAGACGGCCCAGGTACATCAGCGCCAGCGGTCGCGGAGCGAACGGCTCGACAACCACCATGGCGATCGCCGGGCCGAGATGGTTGATCGGCGGGTAGAGGGCGGCGGCGCCGAACGCGGCGAGGCTTTCGTCGTCGTCGATTCGCAGCTGCCACGCGTCGCTCAACAACTCGGGCGGATACTCGAGTTCGGGTCGGTGCCGGATTCCTCCGGTCGCCGTCTCGGCGAAGTCCACAATCGCCCGAGGCAGATAGTCCCTGCCCGAGCGGTCCGTGAAGCCACCGTGGCCAATCGAGTAGGCACGCAGGAAGTGCACAGGCTCGTCCGGCGGCTGCAACGGAGGGGTCAGGACCCCCGCACTGATCCCGCACAGAAAGAAGATGCACTGGACTACGAGTCGCTCTCGGGCGTTCATTCAGCGCCGCACTCCCGCTGCCAACAGAAAGAACGGTCGCATGATCGACCACCAGTCCAATACCGGGCGGATCTTCGAGAGCCTACCTTTGCCGAGGTGACCGTACTCGATGGTCACGGATACTTCCACGATGCGCAGTTTCTGTCGGCAGACCCAGAAGTGGATGTAGTGCTCTAACTCGTACTGATTCAGCCACGATTGGTGCAGGTTGATCTGCGGCGACTCGAAGATGTCCAAGCGGTAAGCGCGGTACCCGCAGGTGATGTCGGTGTTGTCGTGAGCCGTGAGTCGGTTGGCGATCCATGTCGCGATGGGAATCGCGAAGCGGCGAAACCTCGGCAGGTCGCCGCCGGGGTCGGCTTTCAGGAAACGGCTGCCCTGCACGTAGTCCGCGTTGCCCTCGGTGATCGGTGCCGTGATGGCGGGCAGCTCTTCGGGGCGCATCTTGCCGTTGGACGACATGATCACCACGAAGTCGTAGTCGTGTGCCACCGCGTGGTCGATCCCGGTGCGGATAGCGGCCCCGACGCCACGATTCGTTCCGTGTCGCAGTACGGCAACGCCCATTGCCTCTGCGAGCTCGGGTGACCCATCTGTCGAGCCGTCATCGACCAGGACGGCGTCGAGGCCACGTGCCGCGTGCGCGCGCAACCGCGTCAGGAACCGTTCGATCTCGAGAGCCTGGTCGTAATTGACGACAACAACGAGGCCCCGCATCAGGTATTCGCGCCCGATGCGGAATCGCCGGGGTGGTTCTCAGTGATGACGGCGCGTGCCAGAGCAACGACCTCCGGCTCGAGCTTCTCGTGACAGCAGTCGCGCAGCAGCTCAGCCGGGCGCGTGCCCAGAGGCATCTGGGTCTCGCCACAGCTGCACAGCATCTTGTTGGCCTTAACACCCGATCCGAAGCCGACCGCCAGGTGAAATGGCGGCACCGAATGCGTGAGGACGGTTCCTGCGCCCACCATCGCGAAGGCCCCCACGGTGACGCCGCAGGTGATGATCGCGCCGGCGCCGATGGCCGCGCCAGCGTGCACGAAAGTTGAAACGGGTTGCCACGAGCGGGTGCCCGCACGCGGGTAGCGATCGTTGGTGAACACAACGGCCGGGCCGATGAACGCCCAGGGCCCAATCTCCACACCCGCGTACACATTGACGCTGTTCTGGATACGACTGCCCTCACGAATCGTCACGCCAGGGTCGACGTACACATCGCGCCCGAGAGACACGCGATCACAGACTTTCGCCGTGGCGCGTACGTGGCAGTGATGCCAGATGGTGACGTCGCGTCCGATCTCCGCACCGTCTTCGATAATCGCGGTCGGGTGGATTCGTGTCATCGGCACTCCGGGCGCGGAGGACAGATTTCGCAGCGTATCAGGCTCGCGGCCCGCGGGGGGGGGAGCTGCCTCGATAACGGTCGGCGTTATGCCAGCGGCGGCGCAAGACACTACGATCAAGAGACTACGATGAGGAATCGAGGGCCGCTGGCGAAACTGGAGAGGTGTCGCGCATGAGCGATCAACACGACAGCAAGAACGACTTGTCGCATTTGACCGAAACGCAGCGCCGAGTCACTCAGGATAGCGGCACCGAACCGCCTTTCGACAACGAGTTCTGGGACAACCATGAACCGGGGATCTATGTCGACATCGTGAGCGGGGAGCCGCTGTTCGCGTCGACGCACAAGTACGATTCCGGCTGTGGCTGGCCGAGCTTCACCGCCGCGCTGACCGCGGACCATGTCAACGAGCTTACGGATGATAGTCACGGCATGGTGCGCACCGAGGTGCGTTCGACGACGGCCGACTCGCACCTCGGTCACGTGTTCGAAGATGGGCCCGGGCCGACGGGGCTACGCTACTGCATTAACTCGGCCGCTCTCCGGTTCGTTCCGCTGGATGATCTCGAGAGCGAGGGCTTCGGCGAGTACCTGCACCTCTTCAAGTCAAAGAGCTAGCCGCTGTTCTTGAGCGCCTCGTGTGGCGCGATGCGAAGCGCGCGCAGCGTCGGCGCGAGGCATGCGGGAATCCCGACCAGCACTACGACGCCAATGGCCGTGAACAAGGTCAGTAGCACCGGGGACTGGGCGGCCGGGCCACCTTCGTCGGGTGCTGAGTTCGCGAGAAGGAGGGCCAGGGGCAGGCCCAGCGCGATTCCGACCGCGAACTGGCCCATCGCGCGTTTCGCCACGGTGAAGGCGATGTCGCGTCGCTGCGCCCCGATCGCCGAGCGGAGTGCGAGTTCCGCGCTCCGCTCGGTTACCGAGAATGACAGGATTGCGTAGACACCCGAGGCCGCGAGCACCAGCAGCACGGCCACGAGAACGCCGCTGCCGAGACTCACAGCCTGCATCACGTACCAGTCTCCCTCGACCACCTGATCGAGTGCCATCGGCGTGGCGATGACTGCCAGGGGGTCCACCTCGTGCAGGATCGCACGCAGTCGCGGCGCGAACGCAAGGGGATCGTCGCCCACGTGAATCGCCAGTCGTACCGGGTTGGCGTCTCCGGGCGCGAGCGGGTGATAGATGCCCTCGCCCGAGAACGGCCTTACGAGCGTCATGCCGAGATTGTCGACCAGGCCGACGACCTCGTGCCACGGACCGGGCTTGCCATCGGGGCCCTGCCGATGACGAAGGCGTCGCCCGATGGGGTTGATTCCACCCAGTACGTTTTCCACGAACGGCGTGTTGACGATTACGACGTGGCTGTTGTCGCCAAGATCGCCGGCCTGGAAGCCGCGACCCGCCAGGACGGGCTGCTCCAGCGCTTCGAAGAAACCGATGTCGACGTTCGCTGAGCGGACTCTGTACGCCACCGGTTCTCCCTCGGTAGCGTCGCCTTCGATCTCGATCCAGCGGGCGGCGTGGTCCATGCGCGGTAGCGCCGTGGCGACGCCGACGCCGCGAATGCCGCCCTCGGCGTTCAGACGATCAACCAGGGCGATCTGGGTAGCGCCCATGCGGGCCGCCAGGGCACCGGAGTCGGATGACCCTGCTCCCGTGGCCGCCTCGATTCCAGGGATCGCAAGCTGCGCCGACAGATACTGGTCGACCGGAATTCCGGCGACGTCGTCGGTGCCCGCGATGTTCTTCACCACGTCGGCCATGGTGAGGGCGAAGCCCACGATCGCCACCGCCAGCGCCACGTCGGCAACGATCAGGACACCGGAAACGCCACCATATCGGGTGCCGGTTCGTTGCGAGCGAGAGCGTTCGATGTTCGCGCGAATGCCCTGCCCGGTGAGCTTGAGGGCGGGCACAACGCCGACCCCAGCGGCGCTGAAGACGGCCAAGGCAAACGCCCACGACGCCGTCCACGGCGTGACGCTCAGGTCCACCCAGTAGGGAAGCTGCCCGTCCGCGAGTCGATGCATGAGGGGGCTCAGAGCCTGGTCGATCAGTAGCAGGCCAAACCCGGCGGCCAGAACAGCAAGTACCAGCGACTCAACGAACATCTGCCCGACGATGCGACTCCGCGCTGCGCCCAAAGCGGTTCGTATCGCCAGCTCGGTGGCGCGGTTCGAGTTGCGCGCGAACATGAGCATGCCGACGTTCGCGCACGCAACGCTGAGAAGAACCAGGGTCAGGAGCTGGGCAACGTAGAAGTCGGGCTGACCGCGCATGCCGCTCTTCGCCAAACCGAAGGCCAGCAACGCGAAGGGCGTCACCTCGGCGCGGAGCCGCGCGTGCGCCTCCGGAAACTGCGTTGCCATGGGTCCGTCGATGGCCAGCAGCTCCGCCTCGGCAGTGGTCGCATCCGTACCCGCGGCCAGGCGCCCGAAGATGTTGAGCGCGCGGCCGTGCCGGGGCTCTTGCGCCGGGTTCTCCCGCAGCGGTAGCCATAGCTGATGTTGCACGGGAAACCGGAAGCTGTCCGGCATGACGCCGACGATGCGATGCGCGCGATCACCGATCTGCAGTGTCCGCTGTAAGACGTCAGGGTCTCCTGCGAGTCGCGACTGCCAGAAGGTGTGGCCGATGACGACTACCGCAGGTGCATCGACGTCTTCGTCGGCCGGTTGCAGGGTCCTGCCGAGCAGGGGACGCGTACGCAGGATCTCGAACGCCGACGCCGTGGCTTCAGCGCCCGACGACGGGGCTACACGCTCGCCTTCCACC
The DNA here is from genome assembly GCA_029263335.1 of Acidobacteriota bacterium. GTDB lineage: Bacteria > Acidobacteriota > UBA890 > UBA890 > WLXD01 > WLXD01. The sequence continues at coordinate 44,862 of JAJCXS010000147.1, forward strand.
AGCACGTTGAAGGCTCCCGTCCGGAACGCGCCGAGCGTTTGGAACGAGGTCATCGCGCCGCGCCAACGGTCGTAGTCGTACATCGTCGTGCGATCGGTGCCGCTGGTCGCGGTATTCCAGTACCGAAGCAGCCGAATCTGGTCGCCGTCCTCGACAGGGAGCGGAGCCTCGAGGGCGTTGAACACGTGGAATGGGGCCAGCCCGGTCGGAATTCCGAGCGTGAGCGTTGCCGCCGCGACCAGCGAGAGTGACGGGTGTTTTACCAGCATCCGCACACCCGTCTTGACGTCCAAACGAGATATCGGCAGGTAGACCCGGAGTCCGCGTGCGCGCCACATCGCCATCGCCGACCCGACGACGTTGGTCGCGTAGCGCCAGTGCGCCCGCCGCGTCGGTATGCCGCTATCGAGGTCGTGTTGCAGCGCGTCGTCCAGATCGCGCAGCACGAAGGGAGCCTCGTGGCCTCGGATGCTGAGCATCGCCAGACGGCGCAGCACGGCCCGCACGGAGAAGCGTGGCGCCGTCATCGTTCTTGCGCCAGCTTGTCGAGCTGGGCGAGCAGTCCGCCCGCCATCGCCTGGATGGTCGAGTAGGTTTCCTGCAGCGCGCGCGCGCCAGTCGGCTCCAGCCGATAGTACTTGCGTGGCCGTCCCACCTGGCCGGCCGTTGTTGCGCCGACGCGGGCATTCACCATGCCGCGGTCCGCGAGTCTCCCGAGAGCCGTGTAGATCGCCCCGGAAGATGCCGTGCGCCCCGTGCGCTCCTCGATACACTGCCGGATCGCACCGCCGTACGCGTTGTCACCGAGCTCCACGACGGCGAAGAGAATCAACTGTTCGAACTCACCTAGATAGCTCAATGCCGGCATCCTGAATCGGGGAACGCGGTGCGTTGTCCGTCGCGCTCAGTAGATTTTACTACGGTGTAGTTAAAGTAATACTACACTGTAGCTAAATGCGCCAGCGACGATCCATCGGAAGCCCATTGGGCGAGTAGACACCAGGCGGGACGGTGTTCGACGACGTGAACGCGTCGAGCCTCACCGGATGGATCCCGCACCGACCCTGACGCGGGCTACTATGGCGGCATGATGAAACGTGGAACCGGCACCGGCATGGGCATCGCACTCGGAGTGGCGCTTGGAGCGGCGTTCGGCGACGTGGGCCTCGGTCTTGCTCTCGGCCTCGCCATCGGCGCGGCCTTGGATGGCGCGAATCATGTCGCTGCCGGCAAGACCGACGGCGGCGAAGCAGACAACGACGGCGCCCGCTGACGCACCGACCGTTCGCTACACGCACGAAACCCCCGCAAGCAGCCGTTCCTGAGCTGCCAGCGAGGGTTCGATCTCCCGCGAACGGGAAGGTAGCCCTAATGTCTCCGAGTTGGAACAACCTGGCGGCATGGCTCCTAGCGGTCGAGGAACTCCAGCCGGCGGCATCTGCATGCTGAGAGAGCCCCGAAGTCAGTCGGATGCCTTTCCCTACATGTTCCCTACCGGGATATGAACCATGTATGGCAAGCAAGTGCGGGAGCCCCTGCAAGAGCCGCGTAACCGCTGTGTAGCCACTAAGTGCGGCAGTCCTCTGCCAGACCGCTCGAATGAGCGGGATAGCGAGCGCCTGCTGCGCGGTGAGACCATCGCCGGTGATGAATTCATGGCCAACTAGGTGGCGGAGAGCTTCAGCGGCGGTCGCCCCCGGCGAAGCCCAGAGCGATTCGTCAGCTGTTGGCTCATGTTATGCGGACTCGCTCGGCGCGCCTCCGAAGAGATGCTCGATCAAGCCCGCAGCGAACGGGAGCGCTCGTAGGAGTTGGTGAGTGTCCACTAGCTTCTTCGCGTGCGCGTGAAGGGCAGGCTCATCGCCAACAGGTATGTTCCGCACAGTGGATTCCCCGGTGCGTGTGTCGATGACGCGCACCTTGCCGGCAGTGGTCTGAGCCGTGATCTTCTTGATGTTGTAGTGGCTGTACGGATTGCGCACCTCATCCTTGAACCGCAGGAGTTCCTCGCGGAGGTGCTCCGAGATGATCCCGGCCTTGCGAGCACGAAGCACGGCAGGGTGGAACGTCATGCTCTCAAACTCGTCCCATTTCTCGGCGTCGTAAGCCCACTTTCCGAGTTCGGCCTTGTAGGTAGCCTGTTTCAATGCGAATTCAACGAGGATACCGAGCAGAGTCACCGCGGCGCCGTGCAAGCCGAAAATCGCACACTCGATGATCTCGTTCCAAAGAAAGCCCAGGTTTGGCTGGATGTGTTGAGGGATCTCAGGGAGATGCGGGATCAACACGGAGGCCGCCCTCCGACGGGTCTTGAATAGCCGGTCGAGGGTCTCTTCGGGCGGCAGCTCGGTCGGAGGATCGAACTCGACACCGGCATCCTTCAGATCGTCCAGCGCGCCGGGGCCAGCAACGATTACATCAGACCCCTTGGCCATCTTCTCGATCACGTCGGCTAGATTCGGCGGCTCCTTGTCCGTCATGCCCCCTCCTTTTCCGCATCATGGCTCAGAGCCTCAGCTGCAGCGCGGCGGCTCCCTCTAGTAGGAACTGCGAAGGCTCTGGATTTCCGAATTGTTCGGAGTGTTTAGCGCCGCCGGCTTCGGGCTCATGTTGTCCATCCGGCGCTGTTGCGATGAAGCCGCTACCGGAGACGAAGGATCGGACTCTCGAATGAGCCGGCCGCGCTGGTTTCAGAAGTTCAGTCCCAAGAGCCCCAGCATCCATTCGAGGACCGAGCCATCAAGAGGTACCAAGCCGAGCGTCAGCACTACGAGGGCGACGGTCAGACCTACGAGGATCAGTGTGAGCCGCCCCACCTTCCCTTGCAGGTGCACATTCTCAATCGTGCCGCGGACCGTCCCGTGCTGCAGGAGGAGATCTCGCAACAGTCGCTCCAACTGCGTTAGGCGGACGCTTCGCCGGAACACGCTCGTACGCAGCGCTTCGGCGAGTGTCGTGTCCGCCGAATAGAGTTCCGACACCACCGGCTCGAATCGGCCAACCTCGGACTCGAAAGTTCCATCGTCCGCAGCGATCTGCTCGAGGTCCGCAACAGTCGTCGCAACGTCCAAGCAAACCGACAAGTCTCCGTAGAGACCGGGCAGAGACCTGTGGGCCATCTCCTCGGCGCTACTCGGGAGACGAGCATCCCGAAGCACTTGGAGTCGCTCCTCGTACGTTGTAATCAGGGCGAGGGTCGCCCAGCGGCTGAGTAGGCCGGTCAGGTGCCCGTTCGTGGAGCTCGTGAGAGCGTGCTGAAGGTTGCCGCTGTAGTTCCGGAGATCCCCCTCGGACAAGTTGTCTTCGTGCAGCGTGGCCGCTGCGTGGAACCGCGAGCCCTCGTATCCCAGCAACGGCCAGGCGAACCGCAGGCCAGGATACGATTTGCTCGCCCAAGCATCCGAGTCAGCCTGCATGTTGAGCAACATGAGCCAGTCGGGGGTTGGACGTGCGTCGACGAACGGCTCGGTCCCAGTAAACGTCACGAGTTCGCACGTCGGCAGCGCGTCGCCGTCTGTTCCTTCCGTGAAGACACCGGGAAGATGCTCTCGGAACCAGTACGCGGCGCGCTTACGCCACTCATCGCGGTGTTTCCAGATCTCAGCGCTCTTCTGATTCCCCGAACTGAGTAGTCGGAGGTGTTTGGAGTCAGGAGGGGCCGCTTGGTGTCGCCGGTCCCGCCGCAGTATCTGCTCGTAGCGGCCGGTTGCCTGCTCGTTTAGGACGAACCCGACGACGATCGCAGTTACCGATGCGGAGAGGCCATACATCGTTGCCATCGCGTGATCCACGTCTCTGGGAAGTGGGACATTGCGCGTCCCCCACCACGACGTAGCCCCTGGTTCCCGGAGGGGCCCGAGGTTGTACCAGCCGCCACCAAACGGGGCCCCGCGTAGACTCTTGAGATGGGATGTGGGCGTGCTTCCGGCTATCCCGGGATCCTCGGTCGTCCAACCGAGATCTTCGAAGCTCTGAGCCAACCTCGCCGCATGCGGCGGCGCGTAGAGCTCCACGGCCCAGACGCAACGCAGGTGGATGGAGTCATCCTCGCCCGGCGTGGTTCTGCGGTTGTCTTCTTCGTCAAACTCTCGAGTCTCACGCAGCAGCTCGCGCATATCCGGGTGCCGGACGAGGCGCGGCAGGTAGTGGTGGAGCGTCTCGTGGCATTGCCGCCGAGTCCGGGTAGCGATCGAAGCGAACCGTGTTCCGGCCTTCCGTGTCCCTCTCCATATCGTCTCCCAGAGGCGTGTGACCAGCGCAGCGGCCCGTGAGTAGGCGCGTCCAACTCCACTCCGAATCAACTTCCAAGTGCGTGTGGCTCGCGCAGCAAGCCACGCCTTGGCCTGTCGAACACCGCTCCACATCGAGTCCCGGATGCTACGCAGGCTCATGGTTCCAGGAGTGACTGAGTGAGCCGGTCGGCGAGACTGCCGCGTGACAAGAGCGCCACGTGCCCTCCGAATGTTTGAGTGCTAGCAACCGCGCAGAGGATCTGCAACGTTTGTGGTCGGGCCTCATGCCCCTTGCTCGGTGCCAGATAGTGCCTCGAGGAACTGGCGCAGCGTGATGATGCGCTCCGTCGGGAATGGGAGCTCGGCAGCGAACTGGAAGGGAACGGGCCTGTTAGTGACTAGGTAGCCGGTCACCTCGACACTCCGAACATCCCGGTGAGGTAGATGGTTGACCCAGTCAGCATGAGCTTCCAGCCATTCCAGTCGTCGAACGTGTCGCCCGAGACGATCCGTCGCGTCGCCGGCGAAGTCCACCAGCCGATCTACAATACCGCTCAGGCCGTAGCTCGGCTGCAGCCGCTTGCACTCCACGGCCAGCACCGTGCTGCTCCCGGCTCGCCAAGCCAGGACGTCGATGTCGCCGAGTTCGTCCGGTGCCCCAAGCCGCGCCATAGGCACCTCCGTCTCGGTGGACCACCCCAACTGTCGCAGTGCATCGGACACCGAGATCGTGAACTCTCGTCCGCGTTCGTCGACTCGGCGCCCGACCAATCTGCCCATCTGCGGGCTCTCGAAGTACTCCGGACGCAGAGCGCCGGTCTCTATCCCATGGGTGATGTAGCTGAATGAAGACGCTAGTGAACTGACGCCGTACACGACGGTTGAATCAGCATCTCCCAATTGCACCAGTGGTCGCGAGACCACCGACAGCTTGCGGCCGTACTTCCATGGGTACCAGTCGCGGCTCGAGTATCCCTCGGGGGCTTGGTCCCAGCGGTTGCGGGGCCAGAGGGAGAGGCGGTCAAGTAGACGCCTAGCTCGCTCCTCGGGCAGGCCGCTGCTGATGGCGATCTGCGCGAACTCCTCGCTATGGGACTCGACTACCGCCTGCTCCGCATCGATCGCCTTGTCAATCAGTGAGGCCACGAACCCGCCTAGTTCCTGAGGCGTGGCTCCATACTCCGCTTCGAAGGCGGCGGTGGTTCCTGGCTCGTCCAGCCAGAGTGGTCCGCCTCCAGTTCCCCCCGTCACTTCGAAGTGGTGTTCGTACTCGTGATCGGTCTCGTGGAGGAGATGCTCCTGCGTCGATCTGGTGTAGTGAGTCGCCAGATCCCCGAGGGAGTCTCCGTCTATGTGCACCTCGCCGTTCGCGCAGATCACGGCTCGCTCGATCAATCCGCGGTGCGCGGCGTCTGCGTAACCCCCGAAGCGGCAAAGCGTTCGGCATCCCGCGAGCAGGTCGTCGTATTCGGATTGCTCAGGGGATGGATGTCCGTCAAGGGGCGCCTCACAGACCGCGATCTCCGCGATGACTTTAGCCGCCTGCGATATGAGACCGCGTTCCGCCTCTTCACGGGCCGCAACGTCCGTCGCTTCGTTCCCGTAGAGTGCCCCGAGCGCTCTCGCGGTCCTTCGGAAGTGTGCTCTTTGCTGGGCGATTTCTTCCATCACGTGCAAGGAACGGGTCACAAGTGCGTGGCGACCAAACTGCCCGATCTTGGTCCGCAATCGATCCGCGACGTCGGCGGCGCATACTTTCAGCACGTCGCGGCAGCGTTCACTGGTAGCCAACGTCTCTGCCGGCTGCCCGCCCGCCAGGGCCATTAGCCAGGGAGCATCATCAAGCCCGTGCAGACGTGACTTTGTGCCGGGCATGTGCGGCCGAAGCAGGTCGAGCGGGCTCGGCCTGTCGAAGAGGTGGATGTGCCGGATGTCCTGGTTGGGCATGAGGCTGTGCTCCAGTCTCCACCGCTCCGCCTCGCGCTCATCGGCGCTAAGGTCTGGCGCTACCAGGCGCAGAATCGACTCTGCCAGCATCCGGAACAGTTCACGATCACCGTGGTTCGCAGGTTGGGTGAAGTAGTGGCGGTAGCCCGGGTAGATCCGTACGAGCACGGTGTTTTCGCGGCAAGTGGCCTCCATCGCGACATCACCGACATCTTCGTCGGGCTCTCCAGCGTCCTCCCAGGCTTCCGGCTCCTGAATATCGATGAGGAGCCGAGGCGCCGGCGTGCGCGGCCAGTTCGTGGCGAGGATCCTGACGATTGCTGCGGTCCACTTTAGAGCCGCCTCCCAGAGCAGGTACGCGACTTCGCTGGGGCCGTTGTTGCCCGCTTGTGCGCATACCCAAACGAGAGACTGGTCGGCCTCGATGACGCCGGCCAGGGTGCCGCTCCTCGCGGAATCCGCAGACGCGTATACGGGCTGGCCGGTAAGTGAATCGAACAGCGCATCCGCGTCCAAGCGAGATACCACTGTGGCCGGTTCGCCGGGTGTGTGGGGCGCGCCATGCTCATCGTGAAGGCTCTGCGTCCGGCAGCGTTGTTCGTGAAGTCGCATGCCCTCGACAAGAAACAGGCCGCGAACTGTGGGGAGGGGAAGGTCGCACGGGATCGGCCGTCCGTCATTGAGCATGAATTCCGCAACCACGGCCTCAAAACCGTAGGCGGTTTGTACGCGAAGTCCCGCAGCTTCTAGTCTTTCTAGGTGTCGCTGGAGCTTCCAGATCCACAGGAAAGTGCACTCTCGGACCAGCGCCATTAGGCTGAACTCGTAGAGGCCTAAGACGATGACGTCTTCACCGGCCGCGGAGGCAAGCTCGGCTTCGATGTCGCCGCCACACCCGCAAAGTAAGAGGAGCGTGAGGGCGTCTTCCTCGGCCTCTCCAAGGATCTCCGCAAACCGACGCTGCTCGGTGTCGGTCCTCGTTATCCGAACATCTAGGTGTCGCCCGCCAGCGTCACCTGGCTCCGGGGTCAAATGAAGCACCGTCGCCTGTTTCTGCTCATCGAACTGGACTCGGAGCCTACTCAGGCCCGGCACACCGGTAATGGACGGATCCTCTAGAAGAGTCGTGGCACCTCCGAATCGAGGCATACAGTCACTAGCGACCTTCCGGTGCGCGGACGCCATCGCCTGGCAAAGCTCCCCGCCCCGGTTCACCCGCTCGAAAGAACGATAGATGTGTCGGCGAATCGCTGGTCCGAGGTAGCTCGGGACAGGGAGAACAAAGCTGGATCGCACACGGACTAACGGTCGCGTTAATAGCGGCGAGTCGGACAGGCGTGCGTCGGAGAGGTGCTGGCGTTCATCGACGTCCACGCAGAAATGGACGAGACTAGACGCGTCGATCCCAAGGTGCTCCAGTTCTGCGGCTTCGAAAGTAACGCGGTCAGCCAGGTCGTCCAGATCGACCGTCTCGATAACAGCCTCGATAGAACTGGGCTCGTCTGCCGTGGCCCATCTCTCGACTCCGGAGCGCGCCGCGACGGCCCGAGTTAGACGAAGCAGAGCGTCCAGCCCGGATTGGCAATCGACCGGAGAGTTAGGTGGGAGCGTCAAGGTAGCGTTGATGAACAGCTGTGTGTAGAACGCGTTGCCTGTATTGATGCCCTGGAGCAGCAAGTACGTGTCGTCGGCGGCCACAGGCGCGGCGAACACGTCTTCCGGGGGGTCCTCCATGCGGGCGACTGGGCAAGACCCCAGACCGTCTGCGCCGAGGAACTGGACCAGGTCCTGCGCGTTTGCTAGTTGACCTCCAGCCGAGACGGCAGCGGCGACGTGGCTGGCGCACTCCAGCCGAAGTTGGTTCGTCTGCAGTTCGGGAAGTGTTTGGAGACCGCCGATCACGGCGACGGTTCGTTCACTAAACGGGCGCAGCGAGCTTCGAAGGGTGCCGCCGGTGAATTGACTCACGCTCGGCATCGAAGAAATCCTCTGCTAATGGGAAGGCTCAGGCGCCTCAGTCGCAGACTTGTCTTGCCGATGAGCCCGCCGACTAGGCGCAGGAACAGAGCTGAGGTCTCGACCCGGCGCGCCGACTGGAATAGCTGGTCCCGGCTTGTCGAAATCAGTCGGAGATCCCGGGTGCGACCGCAGTGTCGTACCTCAGAGATAACCACTGTGGACAGCCTTTTGCGATGTTCTTCTGCCGTTGTCCAGGCGCGTGGTCACGGGCGAGGTAGCCGATCGCCAGATTGTGACGGGATCGCGTTCTTCGCGGGGACGCGGGAGATGTGCGCTGCTTAGGTCGGCACACACCTGCGCGCCGCTTGGCGATCCCGGCGATTCCTTGACCCGCAAAATGCTCGGAAGAAAAGCGGGCCGCGCCTTCCGCCAGCGCGGGCGTGCAGCGCGAGCTCTTCACGCCTGACGGCGACGACACAGCGAGTGCTCAGCGACGTGTGGGGCGCCGTGGAGCGTCCTCCGGGGGAGACGCTCGTCGCCGCTGCTTGCGGAATCCGTGTCCGGAGCTCCAGGAAGTGTCGGAGTCGGGTGGCATCAGAGCAGCGATCCAGTCGGTGATGGCTAGCGAGGCCCTATTCTGCCCATGCAAGCCGACAGATTCTGTCGCTATAGGCGCAGGGGAAGCAAGTTCGGTCTACTTCCCACGTTGGGGGCGAATACGATAGATTTCATTCTGACGTCGCCCGGCGCGGGTCAACCACCAAGACAACTTGTTTTCTCGACGCCCCAAAGCGCTGCTTGCAGTCGCTGGAGGGCAGGGGAACCGGGTCCGACGGGCTCGGTCTTGGTGGGATGGTCTCAGTAGAAGAGTGCCGGGCACTTATTAGAAGCTCTGGGCTGCAGGGACGCGAATTCTCGGACGATGAGATCCGAGAACTACGCGATCATCTCGCCGAGCTCACGCGCCTACTGCTGACCGCTGCCCCTCCGGCGGCGGTACGTGCGACGGACAAGACAACGACGTCTCCGGAGACTTGCGATGGCTAGTCGAGCTGTCGGGTATGTGAGGGTCTCGACTCCAGAACAGGCGGAGGCCAACACAAGCCTGGCTCACCAAGAGCGGGAGATTCGGCGATTCGCAGATCGCTCCGACATTGAGCTTCTCGAGGTCTTCGTTGAACGCGGGGTCTCCGCTCGTTCTCTTAAACGCGTTGAACTGAACCGACTAAGGACCTTCTACGCCGATAGGTCCAACAACGTCGATAGCCTGATCATCTGGAAGTTCGACCGGCTGTGTCGGGACGTTCGAGGCCATGTCGTACTTCGTGCCGAACTCCACGCCGCTGCGATCCAGGTCATCTCGGTTACTGAACCGACGTCGGACGATCCTGCGGGGGTTCTGATGGAGAACATTCTCGCCTCGTTCGCCCAGTTCGAGAACGACGTCAGAGCCGAGCGTACGCGGGCCGGCATGGGATCAACGGCGAGGCGCGGACGTTGGCAGACTAGGGCTCCGTTCGGATACCGACGGGGCTCGGCTGACGGTCCCAGCCTTCTGTTGCATGAGACGGAAGCGCCAGTTGTGCGCGAAATATTCGAACGTTCCGCCGGGAACTGCAGTCGCGAGCAGCTGGTACGGGAATTTGAAGCCCGCGGCGTTGTGTCCAAGACAAACCGACCGTTATCGGGGAAGGCTTTGCATCGGATCCTCACGAACCCGGTCTACCTGGGCAAGGTCGTCTGGAAGGGGAACACGTATCCAGGCGATTTCGAGCCTATCGTCGGCTCGCCCCTGTTCCAACGGTTGCAGGGGCGCATCCGGCGCGGCGCCCGCGTTCCCTCGGGCTCCGACAAGCGACAACAGGAGCGCATCTCTGCCGAGCGTTCTCGGATCGAGAAGGTGGTCTACGAACTCGAGGCTGCTACGAGTCCCGCGTACATCAACTATCAGTGGCTGACCCAGATGCTCACCGAGCCTGCCGAGATCTGGGACCGACTAGACGGTCCAGCGCGGCGGACATTTCAGCGGCTTGTCTTCCCCTTCGGACTACCTGTCGCGGGTCGGGCAGTTGGAACAGGCGAACCGGCGCCTATCTTCCTACTAGTGCGGGAGAAAACGAAAAGCCGAGACGTGCAAGACGCCTCGGCTTCCCGGAAGGTAGCCCTAACGGGATTTGAACCCGTGTCTCCGCCTTGAGAGGGCGGTGTCCTGGGCCAGGCTAGACGATAGGGCCACGTAGTTCGTGTGCATGCCTGGCTAGCGCACGAACTTGAGACGGTAGCCGGGGGATGGCGGTCGCGCAAGCCCTGTTCTGCAGCGTCCGCTCGCGCTTCTGGTGCTAGGTCAGGGACCTGGGCTGGTCGCGGCCATCTGTTCCCACAGGAAGCCCATCGGCATACCGTTGACGAGCTCGTTGGGACCCTTGGTCCTGATGTCGAGGCAGAGCTGCCCGCCTGGGGGTACGACGAGGTCTTCAGTAACTTCGACCGTCCGCTCGATTCGGCCCGTGGCCTTGTCTACTTTCCACGCGGGTGGCCGAAACTTGAAGAGCGTCTTGCCTGCGGCGTTGGTACCTGTGAGGGATATCTGCAGTTTGCGCGGGAATCCCACTGCTCGCGCGCCATCGCGAGATGCAGGAGGCTCGTCGATGTCGAGCTCGAGCGAGTAGAGCGCCGCGTAGAGTTCGACCGGGCTGCTGCCGAACACGGTGCATTTGACTCGATTCCAACGTGAGCGTGGGTAGCAGCGCGTAGGATGCCCGTCATCGTCGTAGGGGCATTGAACGTTGAAGGCGAAGAACACGTAGTCGAAGGTGCAGGCGTTCGTGATCAGCATTAGCGCCACGACAGAAAGAATCAGGGTTCGCCGAAACATGTTCACCTCGCTGATGCCCAGGCCGCAGGAGCTGCGGCACGATCCATTACCTGGGGGACGGTAAAAGGCGCGCGGCGGGTGGCGCTATCCCCGGAACCGGGTATTCGCGTTGAGCAACTGCTGTTCGTAGGCGACGCGTACGGCAGCAGCGCGCGAGTTCACCTGCAGCTTTCGGTAGATGTTCTTCACGTGCGTTCGCACGGTGTGCGGGCTGATGCACAGTCGCTTGGCAATCTCGGATTCGGTGTCGCCTTGCACGATCTGCTCGAGCAACTCCACCTCGCGAGCTGACAGCGTTCCCGCCGGGTCGGTCGTCGCCGCCGGGCCCTCTGGAGCAGTGGCCGGTGCCTGGCTCAGAAGATGCAGTACGTTTCGAGCTACTGGCCGCGATAGCGGCACGCCGCCTTCGTGCACCTCGGCGATGGCGTTCGCGATGGTCTCCGCGGGGGAGTCCTTTAGCAGGTAGCCGGCGGCGCCGGCCTGAATAGCGGCGAGAATCGTTCGCGGCTCTTCGAAGACCGTGAGCATCAGGGCCCCAATCGTTTCGTGCTCACGCGCCAGGCGCGCCGCGACCTCGATCCCGGACGTATCCGGCAGACCGATGTCGACGAGGGCGACGTCCGGCGGTTGCTCCTGCCGCGCCAGGAGATCGAAGAACTCCTGGGCTGTCGCGGCGCAGAAGGTGATCTCCATCTGTGGGAAGAAGGCCAGGCGCTGCGCGAGCTGACGTCGGAACGGCTTGTTGTCGTCCAGGAGTGCCACTCGAATGCGCATGGCGCCAGAGTGCCTGCCCAAGGGAGTGTCGCGCAATCCCCCGATCCGGGTATCGTCAGCTTCGGCGCATCGGTGGTAGCGGCAGCACCACACGAATAGCGGTGCCGCCGGCCGTCTCGGACTCGAGCGAGAAGTTGCCGCCGATCTGCTCGGCGCGGATGCGCATTCCGGCCAGGCCGAAGCCCTGGTGCCCGGGAGGCGGCTGTCGGAAGGCGCCATCATCACGAATCTCGACGTGCAGGGAGTCGGCCGCGTCCGTCAGGAGCCGGACCTGCACATGATGGGCGTCGGCGTGGCGAATCGCGTTCTGTACCGCCTCCTGGATCAGGCGGAAGATCTCGAGGGCGTGGCCCGAGGACAACACCGCGCGCCGATCTCCGGCTGCCTCGCACCGGAGCGAGGGCTTGTCGCGGAGCTGCTGCTGCTCATGCAGGTGCTCGTGGATCTGGTCGGCCAACTCCCCCACGGTGACCTGCTCACGGTTGAGTGACCAGACCGTTTCGTGCAGCTGGTCCATGGCGCGCTGCGCCTCGGCGCGGAGCGTTACCAAGTGATCGTCGACATCCTCGCGATTGCCGGAGCCAGCTGTCAGCTGGGCTAACTCGACACCTGCCAAGATCGTTGACACCCGGGCGCCGATGTTGTCGTGCAGATCACGGGAGATGCGCTCCCGTTCGAGATGGATCTGGCGGGCGAGTTCGAGGTCGCGCACGCGGCGGCGTAGCGCCCGGGTAGATACCTGCCGGATCGTCAGCGCCAGCGCCGTGAACAGTCCGGATGCCGCTAGCAAGCGGAACCATAGCGTCGCCCACCACGGCGGCGGGACATCGATGGCGATCGAGACTCCTTCGCGGTTCCAGACACCGTCCGCATTGGCAGCCCGCACGTGAAACCGATACGTACCGGGTGCCAGCGCCGGATAGCGCGCCTGGCGCTGCGCCCCGGCCTGCACCCATTGAGGGTCGAAGTTGTCGAGGCGGTAGGCGTAGGCGGTGCGCTCGGGGTCGGAGAACGTGAGCGCGGTGAACTCGAAGGTCAGTCCGGTGTCGTCGTGGGGCAGGCGCAGTGATTGTCGGCCGTAGGGGTCGATCGTAACGGCGCCCTCGCGCCGCAGCCGTTCAATCGACGTGATCACGACGGGTGGGGGATGCGGATTGTCGAGCAATCGTTGCGGGTCGAGAACGGTTGTGCCTGCGAGGCTGCCGAAGGCGAGCCGGCCGTCGCTGAGACGTGCGGCGGCGCGTCGATTGAACTCGGCATGCGGCAGCCCGTCGCCGGTTGTGTATCGGCGGGCGACACTCGAGCTGTTCGGATCGAGGGGGTGCTGAAACCGCAGCAAGCCGTTGTTCGTGCTGACCCACAGCGCGCCATCGTTGTCGTGGACCAACGCGTAGGCCGGGGCGGCGGGGAGTGAGCGTGTCAGTTCGGCCTCCGACAGTTCGCCGGACGCTGGATCGAAGACGAAGAGGCCCCGATCGCTGCCCAGCCACAGGTTCCCGTCGCCGCACTCGGCAATGGCCCAGAAGCCCTCGCTGCCGCGCAGTGCGCGTGCGTCGCCCAGCGCAAAGCGTGTCGTGCGCAGCGTGGTTGGGTCGAGGTGATACAGATCGCTCCCCGACGTGCCGACCCATAGAGATCCGTCGCCCGTGACCGCGAGTCCCGCGACGCCCGGTTGCTCCGGCCGGTCCTCGGCGATCCCTTTCACCCTGACGGCTGCATGCGTCGCGGCATCGATGCGGAAGAGGCCCGAGCTGGTCCCGGCCCACACTTGCCCGGACAGATCGTGCGTGACGGCGAAAACGGCGGGTTCGGAGGACGCGGAATCCACCGCGAGCGCAACGAGCGCGAAGCGGCCCGTGTTCGCATCGAGCGCGCACAGGCCGCGGTCCGTGCCCATCCAGGTCTGTTCGCCGGGGCCAGAGTGAACGGCCCACACTTCGCTGCCGCACAGGCTGTCGGCTCCGGGCAATTCGGCGTAGCGGTGTGCGTCACCGGTCGTGAGGTCGAGTCGCGTTAGTCCGCCACCGATGGTCCCAATCCACAGATTACCGTCGTCCGAGGCGACGCTGACCACCGGGCCGGCACCGGGTGAAGCGGGGTCGGTAGGGTTGTGCACAAAGTTGCGGAACGGCTTCGCGAACGGATCCAATCGCACCAGCCCGGCCGCGGTGGCGAGCCAGATGGCCCCCTCCTGGTCCTGTGTGATGTCCCAGAAGCGCGTCGAGAGCGGTTCGGGGGCGGTGCTTTCGATCACCATAGACTGGGCGGTCTCGCCAGGCAGAATGCGGTACAGCCGGTCGGCACCCACCCAGATCGTGCCGGCACGGTCGCGCAGCATCGGCAATACGGACGCCGTGATGTGTTCGGCTCCGGGAGCATCTCCGAACTGACTGTCCGCCGGATCGAACGTGCCGACACCGCGCGTGTGACCCACCCACAAGCGACCGGTCTCATCCTCGAACTCCACCAACGCCCGTGCCCACGGCGACTGCGTACGGGTGACGCCGCCATCGGCATCGACTCGGTACAGCCGGCCGCGCTCTGTACTCAGCCATGTGCGGTCCTGACTGTCGTACAGGATTCTCCAGACGGGGTCCTCCGCGAACGGCGCCGGGTCGGACTCCGCCCAGGGCAGGGCCGCGACGGGCTCGAACCGGTCGTCTTCGGCCAGGTAACGGAACAGACCCTGCGGAGCGGCCACCAGGAGTCGACCTTGCGCATCCTGGGCGAACGCCTGCGCCTGCAACGAATAGTGATGGAATACGCCGGCCCCGCGTTCCAGACGGTCGATGCCTGCTGCCGTTCGGATCCACAGATTGCGATCGCCGTCTTCCCAGAGTCGGCGCACCGTATTGTTGGCCAGCGATCCGGGCACGTCGGGGTCGTGCCGGAACGTAGCGAACGAGACGCCATCGAAACGGTTGAGGCCGTCGATCGTGCCGACCCACATGAACCCTTGATGGTCCTGCAGAAGCGTGAAGGCCGAGTTGTTCGATAGTCCCTGGCGGGTGTCGATCGCGCCGATCGCGCCAGAGTCGACGTTCTGCTGCGCGCGTGCCGGGCGCGGGGCCAACACGCCGGCGGCCGCAAGAGTGAGCATCATGGATGCGATCACAGCAGGTTGCCGGATTGTCATAGGGTGCGTGGCCCCTCTCCGCAACGGTTGATGTCCGTCGTCGACTGCGAGCCATTGTAAGGGGTATGGGACGGCGGAGGACGGAACGCGGTGGCGCAGCGACGCAGCGACGCTCCGGCTGTGATAGGAAGAACGGATCAATCACTCTGATTTGACTGCCGCGCAGCCCGCCCCCATCTGGCGACGCGGCCCGAGGGAGACTCCATGTCGCGATTTGGCCGCGTTGTGCTTGCTCTGTTGCTTGCCGTTGTTCTCGTTCCTGCCTTCATGGCGGCGCCCGTCGGAGCCCAGGAGGAGGCGGAAGACGATGGCCCGGATATGGCCAAGCAGGTGGCCGGGCTGTCCTGGCGCAGCATCGGTCCAGCGTTCATGTCGGGTCGCATTTCCGACATCGCGGTTCATCCGGACGACCGGCACACCTGGTTCGTTTCGGTTGCTTCGGGCGGGTTGTGGAAGACCACCAACGCCGGGGTGAACTGGAAGCCGGTGTTCGACAACTACTCGTCGTACTCGGTGGGCACGGTGGTGATCGATCCCAACGATCCGCAGATCGTCTGGGTGGGCACGGGTGAGAACAACAGCCAGCGCTCGGTGGCCTACGGCGACGGCATCTACAAGTCGGTCGACGGCGGCAACACCTTCAAGAAGATGGGGCTCGAGAACTCCGAGCACATCGCTCGCATCCGCGTGCATCCGGAAGACTCGAACACGGTCTACGTGGCGGCACAGGGACCGCTGTGGGCATCCGGCGGCGATCGCGGCGTCTACGTGACCGGCGACGGCGGCGAGAACTGGACCAAGATTCTCGAGATTAGCGAGAACACCGGCGTCACCGACCTGATCGTCGACCCGCGCGACCCCGACGTCATGTATGCGGCTGCCTATCAGCGACGCCGGCACGTCTGGACTCTGCTCGACGGCGGACCCGAGGGCGGTATCTACAAGACCACCAACGGCGGCGAGAGCTGGGACAAGCTCACCCGCGGCCTGCCGGCGGGAGACATCGGCCGTATCGCTCTCGCTATCTCGCCCCACAAACCGGACGTGATCTACTCGCTCGTGGACGCAGCCGAAGGTCGCGGCACCTACGTGTCGGAGAACGGTGGTGCCAGCTGGAGCAAGCGCAGCAGCTACGTCTCTGGCAGCCCGCAGTACTACCAGGAACTCGTCGTCGATCCGCATGATCCCGACAAGGTCTACTCGATGGACACCTTCGCCCAGGTGACCGAGGACGGCGGTCGCACCTGGAACGCGGTCGGCGAGCAGGACAAGCACATCGACAACCACGCCCTGTGGATCGATCCTGACGACGCGCGCCACCACATCAACGGTAACGACGGCGGTCTGTACGAGAGCTTCGACGCCGGCAGCACCTGGCGCTTTATTCCCAACCTGCCGATCACGCAGTACTACAAGATTGCCGTCGGCAACGATGCGCCCTTCTATACGGTCTGCGGCGGCACCCAGGACAACGCCACCCATTGCGGCCCGGCGCGCACCAACACCATTAACGGCGGTCGCGACGCGGACTGGTTCGTGCCGGTGTTCGGCGACGGCTTCGACCCCGTTATCGATCCCAGCAACTCCGACATCATCTACGCGCAGTGGCAGCACGGCGGCCTGATCCGTCACGATCGTCGCACCGGCGAGAGCATCGACGTGAAGCCGCGCGAATCGGCCGACGGCCCGGCGCTGCGCTGGAACTGGGACTCGGCCATCTTGATCAGTCCGCACAACCCGGAGCGCCTGTACTTCGGCGCCCAGATGCTGTTCCGCAGCGACGATCGGGGAGACTCCTGGCAGCCGGTCAGTGGCGATCTCACCCGCAACCTCGACCGCAACCAACTCGACATCTTTGGTCGCGTCTGGGGCGTCGACTCGGTGCGCAAGAACAACTCCACCTCGTTCTACGGCACGCTGGTGTCGTTCGACGAGTCGCCGGTGGTTGAAGGCCTGCTGTACGCGGGCTCGGACGACGGTGTGGTTTCGGTGAGCGAGGACGGCGGCGCCAACTGGCGACGCGTCGAGTCGTTCCCGAGCGTGCCGGAGATGACCTACGTCAACGACCTGTTCGCCTCGCGCCACGATGCCGACACGGTCTACGCGGCGTTCAACAACCACAAGAAGGGCGACTTCGCGCCGTATGTGCTGATGAGCACGGATCGCGGCAACACCTGGACCTCGATCACAGCCGATCTGCCCGAGCGCGGCTCGGTCTACACGTTCAACCAGGATCACGTCGATGCCGATCTGTTGTTTGTCGGCACCGAGTTCGGCGTCTGGTACTCACCCGACCACGGCGGCCGCTGGGTCGAGCTTGGCTCCGGCATGCCCACCATCGCCGTGCGCGACCTGGAGATCCAGCGCGAGATGAACGACCTGGTCGCCGGCACCTTCGGCCGCGGCTACATCATCCTCGACGACTACTCGCCGCTGCGGCACACTGGCGCGCCGGCCGATACGGTCGAGGCTGCGGTGTTCCCGGTGCGCGAGGCGCTGGCCTATATCGAGCGCACGCCGCTGGCGCTCAGCGGGCGGGCCTTCCAGGGGTCGGACTACTTCCTGGCCCCGAATCCCGACTTTGGCGCCACCTTCACTTACTGGCTGGGCGACATGCCCAAGACCCGCGAGGCGGCGCGCAAGAAGCGCGATGCGGAGCTGGCCAAGGAAGGGGAGGACGTGTTCTATCCGACCTGGGAGGAACTCAAGGCCGAGGACCGCGAGCACGATCCATCTGTGTTTCTGGTGGTGCGTGACGTCGACGGCAACGTCGTGCGCCGTGTCCCGGGCGCGGCCCGCGGCGGCGTTCATCGTGCGTCCTGGGACCTGCGCTATGCCGGTTTCGGGCCGGTCAGCGCCGGCTCCGACGGCAACGGTCCGATGGCCATGCCTGGTAACTACACGGTAGAGATCGTGCGCTGGCACGACGGCAGTGTCGAGACGCTGACCGAGCCGGCGCCGTTCGAGGTGGTCGCGCTGGGTGATCCCACGATTCCGGTGCAGGATCGTGCCGAGGTAGCTGCCTTCAACGCCGACGTCGGGCGCTTGCAGCGCGCCATCATGGGCACCAACGCGGCGGCTGGTGACGCCGCCGAGCAGCTCGATATGATGGAGCAGGCCGTGCGCCGTCATCCCCAGGTGGACCTCGCGCTCATCGAGCAGGTCGAGGCCATGAAGCAGACACTGACCGACATGCGTGAGGAGCTGTCGGGTGATCCCACCAAGCGCCGCCGCAGCGAGCCGGAGATGCCGGGCATCACGCGGCGGATGTTCACGGTCGTGGGCGGGGCCTGGTCGGTGAGCCACGGTCCGACGCAGACTCACCGTGAGCAGTTCGCCATTGCGGCCGATCTGTTCGCGGATCTGTTGCCTCGCCTGCGCAGCTTCATCGAGGGCGACCTGCCCGCACTGCAGGATCGTCTCGAGGCGGCCGGCGTGCCGTGGACGCCAGGCCGCGGCGTGCCCAACTGGGAGCGGTAGTGTCCCAGTAGCCGGTTCGCCGGCTGTTCACAACGATGCGCAGGAAGCGTAACGCGCGAAGCTAGTTCTGGCTGTCGGCGGTTCGCCTTTCCGCCGACAGCCAGGTCGCCTCAGGGACTGGACGAGCTGCCTTCGGAGGAGCCACGGCCCTCCGACTTGGCCAGGACGACTTGCTCGGTGGCGCTGTTGCCGGCCGAGTCCGTGGCGATGACGGTAAGGGTCGCCCGGCGAGTATGGAACTCAAGCACCCCCTTCTTCATCCGTACTCGATCCTTGCCGCCGCCCAGTTTGATGATCACACGCTGACCGTGGAGCACCGAGTGCCCATTGATCTCGGCGACGATGTTCGGCGAGGGGTCGCAGGAATCAGTCGCCCTGGCTACGACCTCGAAACGGTGGCTGCGGAAGCCGGACCGATCGTCGCCGGACTTGTCCGAGGCATGGTCCTTGCCCTTACGCTCGGAAGATCCATCGTCGTTGCGCTTGCCTCTAGGCTGCAGCGCCGCAGTTACGGTGGGCGCCGTGGTGTCGATCACGGTGACCGTCACATCGTCAGTGGACATCTCGCCAAGCGGGTCCATGACCGTGAGCGCGATGACGTGGGTTCCGAGCGGCAACGTGACCGTCGGCAGGCCTCCGGTGACAGTGCCACCGCCTTCGATGAACGGCCCTCTCCAGGTGAAGGTCAGGGCGTCACCGTCTGGATCCGTGGAAAGCAGTCCGCTGAGGGAAACCGGTGTGGCGTCCAAGTCGCCGCACTCGATGGTCAAGTCATCTCCGGCATCCGCTATCGGTGCTGAGTTGAGAAACGGTCCGGTCATGGTGAGACGGATGTAATCCCAGCGCGCCAGCGACTGCTTGGGCTGGCTCGCGCTTCCGTTGCCGAATGCGAGAAAAGGCTCTGCCGCGGGCTCTGCACTGCGCTGGCCGACGAAGTCGTCCTGCCCTTCGATGCTCACCCGGAAGGAATTCCCCTGTGCCGCGATCGTAAGCAAGACGTACTCGTCGCGGGGAACGTCCCAGACATGGCAAAACTCAGGTAGCGAATCGCAGCGCCCGGTGAAGGAATCGCTGCTCACCCGCACCTCGGTCGGCCGGAAGTCGACGAACAGAATCAGGTGGCCGTCGGTGAAGCGGAGATGGTCGGAATCGTCGTTTGCCTCGTCGTTCACGAGGCTCCCGCCGCTATTGGAGATCGCCAGGTGCCCTATCTCGAGCACCCACCCGATCGAGTTGTCGAGCGGCAGCAAGGCGTCCGGATTAATGCTGTTGGCGCCCGATCCGCTCGTTTCGAGCTCGTACGCGGTTCCACCGTCGGCCAACGGATCCGAGACGAGATCGTCGCGGACGATGCTCGTGCTGACGAGCCAAGTGGGACTGGCGAGATCAGGAAGAAGGTCTCCCTCATAGGCAATCCGAAGCGGATCCGCAGCGCGAGAATCTGCCACGAGCAGCAGGACCAGGATAAGCACAGACCAGGCGATGCGATTCCGTACGAACTTCTTCATGAGTTCCTCCCAGCGTTGTTAGTCTGGATCCGGCTACCTGATCCGCTATGCCCACTGCGAAGTGACGGCGACCGACGACGCCACACGGCCAGTGAACCATGGACGCGTCCGCTGTTGGGGCGCGAGAGGCAGCGCACATGGATTGCAGATTACGGACGGGCGCCAGGGCGACCACTCAGCGGAGCGGTGCGCTAGGTCCCGGATTGGAGGAGTTCGAAGATACGTTTGGCCGAGGCGGCCAGTGGGAGCTGCCTCGCCTCGGCCCGCGTGAACCAGTTGAGTTCGGCGTTCTCCGGCGCGGGCCGGGCCCCGGTTGCCAGCGAATCGGCTCGATAGACGGTGCAGGCGATGCGTCGGCTGGTGATGCCGTGGCGGATCTCTCCGACCGGACGGAGCGAGACGACCTCTTGACCCAACTCTGCAAGATAACGGCGTAGGTCGTCGGCCGGATCGTCATCGCCTTCGGCAACTATCGACTGGCGCAGGCGTGAGTCGCGGGTCGGGAACTCCCACATGTCCGCCAGTACCCCGGGGCGCTGGCCGCGCGCCAGCAGGAAGCGGCCGCCGCGCGCCACTACGCCGGCCGCTTCGAGCACGTTACGGATCTCCTGTTTCCGGCGAACCGGCAGCAACTCCTGGGTGCCTTCGGCCGCTGCGATACAGCGCGGGCCCAGGGGGCAGTCTGCGCAGCCCGGTGATTTCGGCGTGCAGACCCGCGCGCCGAGCTCCATGAGCGCTTGTGTCACATCTCCCGGGGCGTGCTCGTCCAGTAGCGATGCCGCCGCGCTTGTCAGCTGGCGGCGCACCGCCGCTCGGGTCGGTGCCTCGGCGACGCCGAAATAGCGGCACAGCACTCGATTGACGTTGCCGTCAATGCCCACATGCGGTTCGCCGAACGCGATGGCGGCGACGGCCGCAGCCGTGTAGTCGCCGATGCCGGGCAACGCCCGGAGTGCCCCATACTCGCGAGGGAACTCTCCCGCCTGCTCGTGGACGATTGCCCGCGCGGCCGCATGAAGACTACGAGCGCGTCGGTAGTAGCCCAGCCCCGACCATTCCGCGAGAACCTCGTCGGGCGCGGCCGATGCGAGGGCGGTGAGATCGGGGAACCGCTGCAGGAACCTCGCGTACCGCGGGACCACCGTTTCCACGCGCGTCTGTTGCAGCATGATCTCCGAAACGAGGATTCGATACGGGTCGGTGGTTCGGCGCCACGGCAGGTCGCGCCGCTCGGCTTCGTACCAGTGCAGTAGTGCCCGACCGGCGGCCGCGGCGAAGCGCGGCGCGGGGTGCGGCCCTTCAGTCGAGGCGGCCGGCATCGCGCAACAACCCTCGGACGAGGTGCTCGGACGACCATTCGCCGCCCGAGAGCAGCTTGTTGGTCTTGTCCGGAATGCCCAGGGCGCTCGCGATCTCGCGGATCGAACGCCCCTCCTCCAGGTGGACGATCGCTTTGTTGCGCAGTCCTAGTAGTCGATCGAGCTTCTTGCCGATCTGATGCTGGTGGCTCATGTGGCGACCCGTGTGCTGGCAGAAAAGCTCGCAGTCCGGAATTGCCAACACCGCGCGGATCGACTCGATCAGCAGACTGATGTCCTCGTACGCGAAGGCCCTGGCCACCCGATCGGTCAGATACAGATCGCCGCCAAACAACCAGTTTTGCGATGGCTCGTGCAGCACAACGTGATCGGGGGCGTGTCCGGGCGTATGGATCACCCGAAAGCTGTAGTTGTCGGTCGTGAACGTCTCGCCCAGGGGCTGCGTTTCTACCGCAGCGTGCTGGCCCCAGTAGAGGCGACGATACAGCGGCAAACGTTCCGGTTTGGCGGCAAGAGGCTGACCAACCGGGTGAATCCACGGCCGGACACCCAGCTCCCGGGCAACCAGGTCGGCGTTGCCGACGTGGTCTTCGTGGTGGTGCGTGAGTACAACCTGTTTGACGGGCGCGTCCTTCAGGATTGCGGCGACGGCCTCGCGTGAGCGCCGGGCTCCAGTGTCGATCATGACGCCGTCCACCACGTACACACCAACGCGCATGGGACGACCGGCCGGCACCTTGCGTGTCATGCGATAGAACGTGACCGGTCCGTGATCGAAGCGCTCGAACAGGTTGCTCATGGCGAGGCCGATCTCACGACGATTCCAGGCGAGCGTCGAGTTCCGCCAGACTGGCCTGCAGCTCGGCGCGTGCCTCCTCCGCAAACGGATTCAAGGTCTGGATGGCAGCGAACAGCTCCCACGAGTCGTCGGCCACGATTTCCTCGACCTCACGCAGCAGCTCGGCCGCGTAGGTCGTCACGCCCGTGTCGGGGGCTTCGATCGCCTCCAGCGCGCGCCCCACATACTGAGCGAGAGCCTGCGCGCGGGCGCTGTCGCGATCGTGGCTCTCGGCGTCGGTGATGATCACGTACAGCCCGAGCATGCGCAGGAACTCGGCGACGCACTCGACCTGCTGGCCCCGCCCAGGGCACAGGACCACTCGGTGTCCTTCC
>JAJCXS010000148.1 GCA_029263335.1 Acidobacteriota bacterium
CGGGGCAGAAGGACTCCTCCGGCCTGCTTCCGGGCCACGGCGGCATTCTCGATCGCGTCGATGCGCACCTGCCGGCCGGAGCGCTCCTGTACGCCGCCCTGCGCGCTGGCTGGCTGAGCTAGCAGGCGGCAAGCGCGGCGATCTTTACGTTCATGGCGGCCCGACTGAACAGGACCGCCGTGGTGCTGCTACATTAGATGCATGGTCGAGCGCCATCGCGCCGCCATAATCCCTTTCCCTTCTACGGACCAAGCCTTGTTTGATATCGCCACTAACACCCTGGCCCTGATCTTCGTTCTCGGCGTGCTCGTGTTTGTGCATGAGCTTGGCCACTTCATGTTCGCCAAGGCGTTCGGGGTCGGCGTCGAGGTCTTCTCGCTCGGTTTCGGCAAGCGCCTGTTCGGCTTCCGTCGTGGCGACACCGACTACATCGTCAGCGTGCTGCCGCTCGGCGGCTACGTGAAGATGGTGGGAGAGAATCCCGACGAGGAACTCCACGGCTCGGATCTCGAGTATCTGGGCAAGCCCAAATGGCAGCGGCTGATCATTCTGCTCGCCGGGCCGGCGATGAACGTGATCCTCGCCTTCGTGCTGACCGTAGGCGTGTATCAGCTGGGTATCCGCGTGCAGGCCGATGCCGACGATCCGGTGCAGATCGGCATCGTCGAGCCTGATTCTGCCGCTGAGCGTGCCGGGCTGCAGCGCGGCGACCGCGTCGTTACGGTCGACGGCAAGCCGCTCGAGGATTGGGAAGAATTCCGTATCAGCATTCTGATCTCGGCCAACGAGCCGCTGCAGTTGGGAATCGTGCGCGACGGTCGGGAGCTGAACATCGAGGTGACGCCCGACGTCGCCGAGGGGCAAGGATCAGGGATCCTGGGGGTGTACAGCCCGGTACCGCCCCAAATCGGACCGGTCGAGGAAGGCGGCCTGGCCGAGGCCGCAGGGCTGCGTGAAGGCGATGTCGTCACGGCCATCAACGGCGAGGCCGTTTACCACTGGAATCACCTGGCCAGCGCCCTTACCGATACGCCTGGCGCGCCGCTGGCTCTGACCCTGTCGCGCGGCGGTCAGATCGTACAAGCCACGCTCACGCCGGTGGTAACCGATGACGGCCTCCTCCAGATCGGCTTCGGTCGAGTAGCGGAACATTGGCTCAAGCTGCGCAGTTACCCGCTCGGCGAGGCGGTCGTGCAGGCCGGCCGCGAACTCAAACGACAGTCGCTGCTGCTGGGACAGATCCTCAAGCGTTTGTTCACCGGCCGCATGTCCGTGAAAACGTTGTCCGGACCGCTCGAGATCGCCAAGTTCTCCGGCCAGGCGTCACGCACCGGCGATCCCTCGGTCCTGATGTCGTTCATGGCCTTCATCAGCCTGCAATTGGGCATCATCAATCTGCTGCCGATTCCCGTACTGGACGGCGGCCAGATCACGCTGATCCTCTTTGAGGCCGCCATTCGTCGTGATCTGTCGCTGCAGGTCAAGGAGCGCATCATGCAGGTGGGTGTGGTGATGCTCGTGTCGCTGATGGTGGTCGTGATCACGCTCGACGTCACCAAGTTGCTGCCGGCTTCGTGGTTCAGCTGGCTGCCCTTCTGAAGTCGGGCGCCGCCTGGTAGTGTCCGTCAGCTCAAGGCGAAATTGGCTCCGCTCCGCGCCCCTGCGGCATCCAACGAGGCAACATGAAGGTCACTGTCGAACATCGTCCCGCCTACGCCCTCGGAATCGTTCAACTGGATGCCGGCGAATCGGTCCGTGCCGAGACCGGCGCCATGGTTTCCATGAGTGGCCACATGCAGGTCGACAGCGGCATTCAGGGCGGACTGCTCAAGGGCGCCATGCGCAAGGTACTTGGCGGCGAGTCTTTCTTCGTCAACACGTTCACGGCCCAGGGAGCCCCCGGGCACGTAACGTTCGCTCCCAGCCTGCCGGGCGACGTCGAGCAGCATCCTGTCAGCGGGGCGCTGTACGTGCAGTCCGGGTCCTACCTGGCCGGCGATCCGGGCGTCGAGGTCGACATCAAATGGGGCGGAGCACGCTCGTTCTTCTCCTCCGAGGGCCTTTTTCTGCTCAATCTCCAGGGACACGGCGACGTCCTGATGAGTTCGTTCGGGGCGATCCACAAGGTCGACCTCGACAATGACAGTCTGATCATCGACACCGGCCATATCGTCGCCTTCGAACCGAGCCTGGAGTGGAACGTGAAGAAGGTCTCGGGCGTCTTTACGTCGCTGATCTCGGGCGAGGGGCTGGTAGCCGAATTCAAGGGCACCGGTAGCGTCTGGCTGCAGACGCGATCCAACCAGGCGTTCCTCGACTGGCTGATGCCACGCCTGCCCACGGCACGGACCTCCTCGGGCGGCCGCGGGGATCTCGGCGGCATCATCGGCAACGTACTGCGCGGCTCCTGAGTCGACCCGGCCGACAACCTGGCGCTGGACGCGTGTGGCCCGGGCGGCTAGCCTGGGCGCGCCCGTCCACTCGAGCCGGAGAGCCGCCATGCTGAGCGCCCGAACGCTGCCCGTCCTGTGTGCGCTATCGCTGATCAGTCTGGCGTGCACACCTCCGACCGGTTCGCAGCAGGTCGGGCCTGACGACGAAGTGCAGGCTGTCGTCGTCCGCGTGGCCGGCGCGCTGGACGGCACCGGCGGTCGGATCGGCCCCAGCGACATCGTCGTCGTGAATGGCATCATCACGGGCATTCTGCCGGCCGGCCGTGGTCGCGGCACCGTTTACGATCTGGGCGACGCCATCGCACTGCCGGGCCTAATCGACACCCACGTTCACCTCGGCTGGCATTTCAACCGCGAAGGGCGCACGCAAAGCGCCGAGGTACAGGAGACGCCGCAGGAGAGCGTCCTGTACGGCGCCGAGAACGCTCTCGTCACGCTGCGCTCCGGCGTCACGACCGTTCAGAGCATCGGCGCCCCTGTGGACAAGGAGCTGCGTGACGCGTTCGCCCGCGGCATCCTGCCGGGGCCGCGCGTACTGACCTCCCTGTCGGCCGTGGGCGCATGGCTCGGCGACGACGAGGCCGCCTATCGAGAGCGTGTGCAGGAACTCGCCGCCGAGGGCGCTGACGTGATCAAGATCTTCGCCTCCGCGAGTATTCGCGATGGCGGACCGCCGACGCTATCGCAAGCCCAACTCGACGCGACCTGCGGCACCGCTGCCGCGCTAGGCCTGCGCACCGTCGCCCATGCGCACGGGCCCGAGAGCGCGCGCCGCGTGGCCATGGCTGGGTGCACGACCGTCGAACACGGAGCGCTGCTCGACCGCGCGACACTGGAACTGCTGGCCGAACGCGACGTCTTTTACGACCCCAACATCGATCTCGTGTTCCGCAATTACTTCGAGAACCAGGACCGTTTCCTAGGCGTCGGTAACTACACGGAGGAAGGCTTCGACCAGATGCGCGCAGCCGTTCCGAAGGCTTTGGCCGCCTTCCGCGAGGCGCTGACGGTACCCGGCCTGCGGGTGGTGTTCGGCACCGACGCGGTGGCCGGCGCGCACGGCCGCAACTACGAGGAACTGGTCTACCGCGTACAAACAGGCGGACAGCCTGCAATGGACGCGATCGTCTCGGCCACCTCGCTGGCGGCCGCATCGCTCGGCATGAGTGACGAGATCGGCACGTTGGCGGCGGGCATGCGCGCCGACATCATCGCCACGCAAGGGAATCCGGCGGACGACATCTCCGCTCTCGGCGCCGTGAGCTTCGTCATGATCGACGGACGAGTCGCTCGCCGCGATCCCTGACCGGCCGTAACGCACGCAGGGCGCCGACTCGGGATGAGTGCGGCGCCCTCGACATGTGCTGAAGCGAGACCCGGCCTAGAGCAGGTCCCGGCCGGCAAAGTGAAAGCTCAGCTCCTCAGCCGCCGTCTCCGGGGCGTCGGACCCGTGCACACTGTTGCGCTCGATGTTCTCGGCGTACAGCGCGCGGATCGTGCCCTCGGCCGCTTCGGCCGGGTTGGTGGCACCCATGACCTCGCGCAGGTGCACGATGGCATTGTCGCGCTCCATCGCAACCGCGTAGATCGGCCCTGAGGTCATGAAATCGCACAGGTCGTTGAAGAAGGGGCGCTCGCGGTGCACTCCATAGAACGCCTCTGCTTCCGCGCGCGACAAGAGGGTCTTCTTGCACGCGAGGACGGCAAAGCCCTCTTGTTCGTAGCGCGCCAAGATCTTTCCCGCGTCGCCGCGCGACACGGCGTCGGGCTTGATCATCGCCAGGGTACGCTCCAATGCCATTTCAGCTCTCCAGCTTTTTCACGAGTTCGCGCACATGCGCGACGGAGTTGTCGAATTCGACCTGCTCCTGCTCGGTGAGTTCGATTTCAAATACCCGTTCCATTCCCGCCGCGCCAAGCACCGCGGGCACGCCGACGAACAATCCGTCAACGCCGTACTCCCCCTGCAGCTTGGCGGCCACCGGGAGAATCTTCTTCTTATCCAGCAGGATCGCCTCGACCATCTCGGCCACCGCTTCGCCCGGCGCGTAGTACGCCGAACCGGTACCGAGTAGTTTGACGATTTCCGCGCCGCCGTTGCGGGTACGGTCCTCGATACGCGCGACCTGCTCGGAGGTCATCAACTCGGTGATCGGCACGCCCGCCACCGTCGAGTAGCGCGACAAGGGCACCATGGTGTCGCCGTGGCCACCCAGCACGAAGGCGTGGGTGTTCTCCTGTGAGACGCCCAGCTCCATGGCGATGAACGACTGGAACCGCGCCGAATCGAGCACGCCGGCCATCCCCATGATGCGCTCGCGGGGGAATCCGGACTTCTGCTCGGCAACCCAGACCATGGCATCGAGCGGGTTGGTAACAAGAATCAGAATCGCGTCAGGCGAGTACTTGACGATCTCCTCGACCACGCTGCCGACGATCGCCACGTTCTTGAACAGCAGATCGTCCCGGCTCATGCCGGGCTTGCGAGCCAGGCCTGCGGTGATCACGACGATGTCGGAATCCTGCGTATCGATGTAGTTGTTCGTTCCGGTGATCTTGCAGTCGCCGCCGGTGAGCGGCGTTGCCTCGGTCATATCGAGCGCCTTGCCCTGCGGCACGCCCTCGAGAATATCGACCAGCACCACGTCGGCGAGGCGCCGATGGGCGATGTTGTAGGCGCAGGTAGCGCCGACGTGTCCGGCTCCGACGATGGTGACCTTCTTCAGCGCCATCGTTCAGTCCTCCATGTTGTCGACAATGGCCCGTCCGAACTCAGAGCAGCTCAGGAGCGTGGCTCCCTCCATCTGCCGTTCGAGGTCATATGTGACCGTCTTGGCGAGCATCGTCTTTTCCAATGCGTTTTCGATCAGG
Organism: Acidobacteriota bacterium; assembly: GCA_029263335.1. Taxonomy (GTDB): domain Bacteria; phylum Acidobacteriota; class UBA890; order UBA890; family WLXD01; genus WLXD01. The sequence goes on from JAJCXS010000148.1 coordinate 5,325, forward strand.
CGCGCGGCCTCGGACCAGCCCATGTGATCGAGCATCATCACGCCCGACAGGATCAGCGAGGACGGATTCACTTTGTCCTGGCCCGCGTACTTGGGGGCGGTGCCATGGGTGGGCTCGAACAATGCGACACCGTCGCTCATGTTCGCGCCGGGCGCGATACCCAGGCCACCGACCTGGGCCGCGGCTGCATCCGATACGTAGTCGCCGTTGAGATTCGGGGTGGCGATGACGTCGTATTCGTCGGGCCGCAGCAGAATCTGCTGGAACATCGCGTCGGCGATACGGTCCTTGATGAGTACCTTCCCCTCGGGCAGTTTCCCGCCGTGGTCGTTCCACATCGCGTCTTCGCTGATCGTCGTATCGGCGAACTCCTCGGCGGCGAGTTCATAACCCCAGGACCGAAACGCCCCCTCGGTGAACTTCATGATGTTGCCCTTGTGCATCAGCGTCACCGAGTCGCGGCCATGGTCGATAGCGTGTTGAATCGCCTGGCGGATGAGCTTCTTCGACCCGGTCTCGGACATCGGTTTGATGCCAATGCCGGAGTCCGCTCGCACGCTCGCGCCCATCTCCTCGGTGAGAAAGCGGATGACCTTGGCAGCATCGTCAGTGCCGGCTTCCCACTCGATCCCCGAGTACACGTCTTCGGTGTTCTCCCGATAGATCACCACATCGACCTTCTCGGGCTGCAGCACTGGCGACGGTGTGCCGCGGTAGTACTTCACCGGCCGGACGCACGCATACAGGTCGAGCAGCTGTCGCAATGCCACGTTGAGGCTGCGCATGCCGCCACCCACGGGAGTCGTCATGGGGCCCTTGATGGCAACGCGATACTCACGAATCGCGTCGAGCGTACGCTCCGGCAGCCACTCGCCGAGCTGGTCGTTCGCCTTCTCCCCGGCGAGAATCTCCATCCACGCAATGGCGCGATCGGCGCCGTACGCCTTGGCGACAGCGCCGTCCAACACGTGGCGAGCAGCGACCCAGATATCTGGCCCGATGCCATCGCCCTCGAGCCAGCAAACGATCGGACGATCGGGAACCTGGAGCTGGCCGGACTCATCGACGACTATCGATTCGCCATCGGCCGGTGGTACGTATGCTTCGGACATCAGGGCCTCTTTCTCTGTTACCGTCCGGGTGTGGCTCACAGGCCCCGAGTCACGGGGCTTGGCAGTGCGACGAGCACGGGCGGACGGGACGCGTTCTGGCTCGGAAAAAAGGGGGACTGGCAGAGCGCTCAACCCACTTTGGCCAAGCTACCATGGGCCTTCTGGGCGTTCAAACGACCAATTTTCGCTGCCAAAAACCGTCGCGGCCGGGTCGGCTTCGTTCGCCCCTAGAAGGTCACCTGGCGGACCCACTGCATGCTGGGTAGGTGCGCGATGGCCTCGAGATCCTGCCCGCTCACGGCCTCGTCCAAGACCAGCGCCGCAATCGCCATGCCTCCCCTACGATCGCGCCCCAGACTCATGTCGGCGATATTGATGCCGCCCGCAGCCAGCAGGGTACCCACCCGACCGATCACGCCGGGGGCATCTTCATTCAGGAACACGAGCAGGTGCCCTTCGGGGGCGATGTCGAGCGCGATGCCGCCGATCTCGACGAGGCGCGCCCGGTCGCGGTCGAATACCGTGCCCGCGACAGCGTGTTCTTCACCGTCGACCGTGACCGTCGCCCGAACCAGACTCGAATACCCGGGCCAGGCCTCGCGGCTCGTCTCGTCGATGCGCAGTCCGCGTTCGCGCGCCAACTGCGCAGCGTTGACCTCGTTGACCTCGACGTCGAGGAAGCTACCCAGCAGACCCGCCAGAACGTTGGCAGTCAGCGGTGCGAGCGTGCTCTCGGTGATCTGCCCGAAGTACTCGATCTGCAGGCGGTCGATACCGGCGAAGCACTGCGCCAGGAACGTGCCCATACTCCGCCCGAGATGTAAGTACGGCGCCATCGCCTGTTGCTCGTCCGGAGGCAGCGCATCGACGTTGATCGCGTGACGGATCACGCCCTGAGCCAGGTAGTCGGCGACTTGCCGCGCGATGCCTTCGCCCACTCGCTGCCGGGCCTCGTGCGTCGCGCCGCCCAGATGCGGCGTGCCGACAAAGTTCGGATGAGCCACGAGCGCCTCGTTGGTCGTCGGCTCGGTCTCGAAGACATCACAGGCCGCAGCGGCGACCTGCCCCGATTCGAGCGCGGCAAGCAACGCGCCCTCGTCGACCACGCCGCCTCGCGCGCAGTTGACGATGCGCACGCCGGCGGGCATGCGGGCAATTGCCTCGGCATCGATCAAGCCTTCCGTTTCGGGCGTCCGCGGCACGTGCACGGTGAGGAAGTCCACGTGCGCAACGAGATCCGCGAACTCGCGCAGCTCGATGCCCAGATCGGCAGCCACGGATGGCGCCAGAAAGGGGTCTGAGCCCAGCACCTTCATTCCGAGCCCCTGAGCCCTGCGAGCCACCTCACAGCCGATGCGCCCCAGGCCGACGATGCCCAGGCGCTTGTTGTTCAACTCAACGCCAAGAAACGCGGCCCGATCCCAGACACCGGCGCGCAGCGCAGCCGACGCCTGCGGCACGTTCCGTGCCAGCGCGGTGAGCAACGCTATGGTGTGCTCGGCCGCCGAGACCGTGTTGCCCCAGGGCAGGTTCATCACCAGGACGCCACGGTCGGTGCACGCCTTCACGTCGACGTTGTCGATTCCGACCCCGGCGCGACCCACCACCCGCAGCTCTCCCCCCGCTTCGACGGCCGCGGCATCAACCTGATGAGGCGAATGTACGATTACGCCCGCGTACGGCGCGATGATGTCGGACAGGCTGCCGGCCGTGCGGTCCGGCATGTGGGTAATTTCGATTCCCGCGCTTTCCAGCGCCGCGCGCCCGCCCTCTGGCAGCCGACCGCAGACCAATACTCGCTGACTCATGCTCTGCTCGCTTCGTCGAGCACCGCGGCGGCAGCGGCCACTCCAGCGCCCATCGTCACAGCATGCCCCATGTCCCCCAGCACCCGCTCGAGGGTCGCCAGCGTGCCGAGCAGATCCACTTCGTCGATATAGCCAAGATGCCCGATCCTGATGATGTGAGGCTTCAGTTCGTCCTGGCCGCCGGCGACGAAGACGCCGTGCTCGTTACGCATGGCTGCGACCACATCGGGCGCGCAGCCGCCGGCAATCTTGATTGCCGTAACGGCGGCACTCGGCGCGATCGCGGAGAGAAGCTCGAGGTTCAGCGCGCGCGCCGCGGCGCGCGTGGCGGCGGCGAGCCGTTGCGCATTGGTTTCGAGAGCACCGATGCCACCTGCCTCGTCGATTGCCGACAAGGCCGCCTCCATTTCCAGAATGAGGCTCGTGGCTGGCGTAAACGGCGTCTGGCCGTCGGCAGCACGGGCACCGTACTTGCGCAGATCGAAATAGTAACGGGGCTTGTCGCGATCCTCTTGAACGCGTTGCCATCCGCGCGCCGAGCAGGCGACAAAACCCAGCCCGGGCGGAATCATGAATGCCTTCTGCGAGCCACCGCACACCGCGTCGAGGTTCCATCCGTCCGTCTCGATCGGCATTGCGCCGATGGCGGTAATCGCGTCCACAACCACCGCCACGTCCGGTTCGATACTGCGAGCAGCTTCGGCGAGCGCCCTCACATCGAGCGCCGCCCCGGTTGATGTTTCGCTGGCCGTTATCACCACACCGTCGACGGGTTGGAACGCGGTCATCGCGTCGATCATCTCGGCGGCGCCGAAGCTCGCTCCCGGACCGATCGGCACCGACCTCACCTGCATCCCGAAACACTCGGCCACATCGGCCCAGCGGGCGCCGAACTTGCCGCTGGCGAGCACCAGTACCCGATCATCCCGGGCGAACAGGTTCACCAAGGCCGCCTCCACAGCCCCGGTTCCCGAGCACGCGAGCACGCCCACCGGGCCCTCCGTACGGAACGCCGACTGCAGGTTGCTGTGCACGGCCGCGAAGCGCGGCTTGAACTCTTGGGCGCGATGATGCGGGAGTGGCTCGACGGCGGCCGCAACGGCTCCGGGATGGACCGGCGCGGGGCCGGGTGTCATGAGTCGATTCTTGCGTATCATGGGTGCCAGTTTACCCGCTTCATGTAACCGCGACTTCACCTCCAACGGGGACCATCCTTGTCCACATCATCCGTCGCAATTCCGGTGATTGGAGCGCTGCTCGTCGGCGGCGGCAGCCGCCGTATGGGTGAATCGAAGTCCGAGCTCGAGCTGGGAGATCGCCTGTTGGGCGAGTGGCCGGCAGCGGCTCTGGAGGGCGTCTGCGAACAGCATGTGCAAGTAGGTGGCGCGCCGGTCCCGGGCCTCGGCTGGCAATGTATTCCCGATCGGCGCGCGGAGTCAGGCCCCGGTGCGGGCATCGAGTCGGCGCTGCTACATGCGCCCGGAGCGGCGGTGGTCTTGTGCGCGGTGGACACGCCGTTCGTAACGACCGCGCTCCTGGTAGCGGCGCTCGACTGTATCGCGAACGGCAGCCTTGCCGCCGCACCGCGCCACGCCGACCGCTGGCATCCCCTGTGCGGCGCCTGCGCACCATCGTTGCTGCCGCTGCTGAGCAATTGGCTCGACTCCGGACGGCGCGACCTGCAGGGCCTGTACGACGACGTCGGCGCCACGCCCCTCGAGGGCGATCGCCTGGCTACCTTTGGCGATCCGCGCCGCCTCTTGCTCAACCTCAACGAACCCGATGATCTCGCTCGCGCCCAGGAGTTTCTGTAGCCGGCGGCTCAACGGCCACGTCGGAAGGCGAGGCCGGAAGCCCTACTAAGCTCCGAACTTCCTGAAACGACCCGCGTGCGCCAGCACCAACGGCATGATCTCGCTCGAGCGCACGTGACCCAGAGCGCCTTGGGCGCATGCCAGCTCCCCAAACCCGGAGCCACCGCCGACACGGCAGTTGTCGCTGGCGATCAGCAACGGCACAGGATGCCAGGAGTGGGCGCGCATTTTGCTGGGAGTGGAGTGATCTCCCGTCACCATGACAACATCAAACTGCTCGGCCAACTGAGCCAGAACACCGTCGGCCTTCTCGATCTCAGCCACCTTCGCATCGAAGTCGCCGTCCTCCCCGCGCGAGTCCGTCGACTTGTAGTGCAGAAACACGAAGTCCTTGCTGCCCATCTCCATGACCTTGCCGACCAGTGCGGCCGGGTCGTCCGCCACCCCATGAGCCTCCATGCCGGCAAGACGAGCCACGCCCAGATACATCGGGTACGCCGCTACCGCCGCCGCATCGAGGCGGTACAGGAACTCCAGGGACGGCAACGGCGAGTATCCGTCGAAGCCACGTAGAAGAACACCGTTCGCCGCCTGCTGATCACCCAGCTCGGCACGCGCTCGCTCGACGAAACCTGCCGCAACCCGCGCCATACGTTCGGAGCCCGCCTGGCGTGCTCTGAGATCCAAGGGAGGCACCCCGGTCTGCTGCGAGTCGGTGTCGGCGACATCACCCTCCAGACCATCGCCGCGGAACACCACACAGGCCCGATACTGCTTAACGTGCCGCACGGCGATCTCCACGCCCTCAGGATCGGCCATCGCGTCGAGCCGCCGCGCCAGGGGTTCACCGATCTCGTCGCCGATGCGCCCCGCGCGCCGATCGGTCACGTTGCCCTCATCATCGAGCGTGCAGAAATTGATGCGCGCGGCCACGTCGCCGGGCCGCAAGTCGGCAGCAACGCCGAGCGCTGCTAGCACCCCGCGGCCGACCTGGTACTCGACCGGGTCGTAGCCGAACAGCGCGATGTGGGCGGGGCCGCTACCGGGCGTAACTCCGGGCAATACCGGGGTGGTCAGGCCGGTTTCGCCACTCTTCGCCAGAGCATCCAGGGCAGGGGTGTTGGCTGCCTCCAGCTCGGTCAGGCCGGTTGCCGGATGAGGCAAACCCCCTACGCCGTCCAGCACCATGAACAAGATGCGACGGTCCCCGGGAATGGCGAGCGAACGGTAGAAATCGAGACGGCTCATGGCGCAATCCGCGGTGGCGAATCAGGTGGCGACCGGAACCCGCCGAGCATACCACCGGGGTGCCAATCGCAAGGTAGCGATCATCAGCAGAATGCCAACGCCCGCGCCGACGGAGCCGCGCAGCGTGCCACTGATCTTGGATCGCCCCACGCGAGCACGATAGCGCACCGGCACTTCGGACACGGCGAGACCCTGCTGCAGGGCCTTCACCTGCATCTCGGCGTTCCAGCCATACGCCGGATCACGCATGTCGAGTCGTTGCAGCGCCGGCCAGCGGATGGCACGGAACGGCCCCATATCGCGGTACTGGAACCCGAACAACAGCCGGATGAAACCGGTCGCGAGGTCGTTCCCCCAACGCACATGCGGGCCCAACGCGCCGGCCTCGGCGCGTTCAACCCGGCTGCCCATCACGAAGTCGGCCTCACCCGCCAGGATTGGCGACACCAGCAGCGGCAGGTCCTGTGGGTAGTCGCTGTAGTCGGCATCCAGAACCACAAGAATGTCGGGCGGGGAGCTGGCCAGATGCTTGATTCCGGCCAGGCAGGCGCTGCCATAGCCCGGCCGCTCCTCGCGAACGACCTCGACCCCGTGGGCTAGAGCCACGTCACCCGTGCCGTCCGTGCTCGCGTTGTCCACGACAACGATCCGGGGGGCCATGTCGCGCGGTATTGCCGCCAGCACCTGCGGCAGCGCTTCGGCTTCGTCATGCGCCGGCATGACGATCGCGATCGTTAAGGATGCGGGCAGCTCGCCCTCGCTACTGTGGGTGCTCATGGGGCTCAGTCTAGCAGCGGGTGCGTGGTAACCTGCGGCACCATTCGTAGGCACGGACCCGAGATGTCGCCTGGCGCACGACGCCACGCCACTGCTCGCAAGCGCACCGCCCGTCGTTCTCCTCCAGCGTCTCCTTTTGCCATGCTCGTTGCCGCTATCTCCGTTCTCTTTGTGTGCGGCGCCGCCGGCATGCTGTTGTCAGCATGGATCGCGAGCCCGCCGACAGGGCGCGGCTTCTGGCGCCTCACGCTGCTGCTGATCGTCACCGGCATCGGTTTCGGCGGCGGGCTGCGATTCGTGGGCCTGACCAACGCCTTGCCTCCGATGGGTGCGGTTTCCATCGGCCTGTTAGCCGCGGCGATGCTCGCGTTGGTCGTATTCGGCGTCGGCATTGGCACCTCCCCCCAAGCACCGCGATTCGCACTCCTTGGAGTGTCCGCCGGCCTCGCAATCGCCTCCGTGCTCACCGACCCGAGTCTGCTGCCAACCAACGCCAGCGGCCTGGCTGCGGCGATCTACGTCGTTGGTCGGCTGACGCTGACAACGGCCATGGGTTCCGTGTTGCTGGCCATGCTTCTGGCCCACTGGTACCTGATCCAGCCGACCATGCCGGTCGAACCCCTCAATCGCGTGCTGCGGCTGTTCATCGGCACCGAGATCCTCGAACTCATCCTGGTCGCGACCATCGTGACGCTGCACTGGCAGGAATGGTCTACAGCGCCGGGCGGCGTCCTGCGCGCCTTCGTTCTCGGCGACGCGCTGTTCGTGGCCGTGCGCCTGTTCCTCGGTGTTCTGGCGCCGCTGGCTCTCGGTTGGATGACCTGGAAGACCGTGCAACTACGGTCGCTCCAGTCGGCTACGGGCATCCTGTATGCTGCGATCGCCTTCGTGCTCTTTGGCGAGGTCATCTCGCTCTTCCTTTCGCTCGCCACCGGCCAACCCTTCTAATGAGTCACTCGATCGAATGGCGCTGTCCAGAGTGTGAGCGTCCCGGGCTCCAGGATCTCGGCCCGACGGACAATCTGGACTGCGCTCACTGCGACCACTCGCAGCCCTACGACACGGCCGCACTGGCTGACGACGGCGTCATCAGCGAGCCCCTGACCGCGTGCGTTGCGTGCGGTTACGAGCGTCTGTTCGCCCAGAAAGACTTCAACCGCAAGATCGGTCTGGTCATTGTCCTCATCGGCGCCGCCCTGTCGCCGTGGACCTACGGGCTGAGTCTTCTCGCCTTCATGGGCTTCGACTACGCGCTGTATCGATTCGTGCCGGAGATCACAGTCTGCTACGGCTGCGACGCGATTCACCGCAACTTCGAACACAACCCTCTACACCGAGCACACGACCCTCTTCTAGCAGACCGGTACAAGCGCGAAGCACCTATCAACGCAGCTGATTGACAGGGTTCCAGCCTAGACGATAGCTTTGACGCGCTTTGCGCTGTGGGGGCGTTGCGAATGGGCGCCACTCCCCCTGCGTCCGTCGGCGACGTCAACCCAGAAAATCCGTATGACCAATACACCTGACCCCGAAGCCCTGGAGACGGACGAGGCGGAGCCGAGCCCGATGCGCGTCGCGATCGGGTTCTTCATCCTGCCCCTGCTTCTGGTCATCGGCGGCATCAGCATTTTTCTGCTGTTCGGGGTCCTCGCGCACGAAGACACCGATCCGGCCGACTACTTGCAGGAAATCAACGGCCGCGGCATCAACGAGCCCTGGCAGGCCGCTTTTCACCTGTCGCAGCAGCTCCAGTTCAACGACGATCTTCGCGGCGACGAAGCCTTCGCTCAGCAGGTCGTCGACTCGATGGCCAAAGCAGATGATGGCGATCCCCGCGTACGCCGCTTTCTCGCCGTGGCGCTGGGACGCCTCGGCCATGTGGTCGCCGTGCCCACGCTCGTTGCCCACCTGGACGACGACGATACCGAGGTACGGGTGAACTCGCTCTGGGCCCTGGGCAGCATCGCCGAGCCCAGCGCTGCCGGCGCCGTCGCGGGTCAATTGCAGGCGAGCGACGATGAGGTTCGCACCATGGCTGCCTACGTCCTCGGCGTGCTCGCCGAGCCCAGTACGGCCGTCCAGCTTCACACCGTGCTGAGTGACCCACTGCCCGCGATCCGATGGAACGCCGCGGTCGCGCTCGGCCTGATGAATGATCCTGCAGGCGTTGATCTGCTCGGCCGCATGATTGACCGCGAGCATCTGGCGGGAGTGCCGGGCGTAGTCGTCAACGATCACGCGCCGACCATGCTCGCCGCCCTTGCTGCGCTCGAGCAACTTGGCGCCGCCGGACTCGACGAACGCCTGGCAACACTGCAAGATTCTGACCCTGACCCGCGGATACGAGACGCCGCGCGCAAAGCCCTGGCGGCTGCGCGAGCATCTGCAATGAACGAACGAGCCCTCGTCCGCGAGGACCTGTAGCCAACCTGAGGGAACCATCGATGGCCGAAGCCGAGGCCCAAAAGGCCACAGCAACAGCAACCGCCCACGGCGGCACGAATCGCCGCGACTTCCTTGCGTCGTTCCCCTTCGTGACGACCGCCTGGGTCGCATTCACCGGCGCTCTGACGGGCGTCGGGGCAGCGTCCCTTCGGTTTCTGTACCCGAACGTTCTTTACGAGCCGCCGCAGCAGTTCAAGGTCGGGTTGCCGACCGACTTTCAGATCGGTGAGGTTTCCACCGGCTTCAAGGACCGCTTCGGCGTTTGGGTTGTCCGTAACGAAGAGGGTTTCTACGCCCTCATTACGGTCTGCACTCACCTCGGCTGCACACCGAACTGGCTCGCCACCGAGAACAAGTTCAAGTGCCCGTGCCACGGCAGCGGCTTTTACACGTCCGGCATCAACTTCGAGGGCCCCGCGCCCCGGCCGCTCGAGCGGGCCGCAATCACACTGGCCGACGACGGCCAGATCTCGGTAGACAAGTCGCAGAAATACCTCTTCGAGAAGGGCGGTTGGGACGACCCCAATTCGTTCCTCCCCTTTAGCGCCTGAGTGTTGGACGGCAGGAGATCTGAATGAGCTGGCTAGGTAACCTCAAAGAGAAGGTGGGCACGCCGTCCCAGTGGTACAGCGACTTCACCCGCACGCCGGTGTGGAAGTCGATCTTCCGCCACAAACTGCCCAACGACCCGAAGAACCGCGCCCTCGTGGTACTGACCAACGTCTTCCTGCATCTGCATCCCGTACGTATGCGCAAGCAGGGTCTGCGGGTGTCTTACACGTGGTGCATGGGAGGAATCTCGTTCTTCCTGTTCCTCTCGCTCACGGTCACAGGCATCCTGCTGATGTTCTACTACCGTCCGACGGCCCAGCATGCGTATCCGGACATGCTCGACCTGATGGAATCGGCGTCACTGGGCATCATGCGCGAGATGCACCGTTGGGGCGCCCACCTGATGATCATCACCGTGTGGCTACACATGCTGCGCGTGTTCCTGACCGGGTCGTACAAGCCTCCCCGCGAGTTCAACTGGGTCGTAGGCGTACTGCTGCTGGTGCTGACCCTGCTGTTCTCCTTCACCGGCTACCTGCTCCCCTGGGACCAGCTGGCGATGTGGGCGGTAACGGTCGGATCGAACATGGCGCGCGCGACGCCGATGATGGGAGCCGAGGGGCCCGGCATGCAGTTAATGCAGCTCGGCGACGTGCCCTTGATCACGGCCGGCTCGGATGTCCGCTTCGTACTGCTGGCGGGACGCTTCGTCGGCGAAGGCGCGCTACTGCGCTTCTACGTCCTTCACTGTCTCGGCATTCCTTTCATTTTCGTCATTCTGCTCGCTGTTCACTTCTGGCGAGTCAGACGCGACGGCGGCATATCCGGGCCCGGCAAGGGCGGGAAGCTGGCGCTGTGACGGGGTTTGCGAAAGTGGCGGCTGACGCTGTCAGAGGGAGAGCCGGCGAATGATCGAGCTGCTGAAGACCTTCATGAACGGGCTGTTCCAGCCGTCGATCGCTCTCACCCTGACGATCGTCGCGGTGGCGGCCATGTACCGCTACCGGCGTATCGTGACGCAGAACAAGCTGGTGGCGAGCCTCGTCGTCGCCTCCCCCGTCTTGTTTTTCGCGATCTCGGCTTTCGACGAGAACTTCTGGATCCAGTTCAAACGGCCCGACAACATCCCGATCGCCGGCATGATGTTCCTGGTCGTCTTCTTCACCTGGTTTGCGCTCAAGCTGGCGGTCGACAACGACGATCGCATCCGCGAGGGGCGCCCGCCGAAAGAAGCCGAGCCGGAAGAAGAGGAGAAGGTCTTCGTATGGCCGGATCTGGTGTACTCGGAGCTGCTCTGCCTGCTGCTCGTGAGCATCCTGCTGGTGGTGTGGTCGATCCTGATTCCCGCGCCGCTCGAGGAGCCGGCTAACCCGCAGTTGACGCCCAACCCGTCGAAGGCGCCGTGGTACTTCCTCGGCCTGCAGGAAATCCTCGTCTACTTCGACCCCTGGCTGGCTGGTGTCGTCATTCCGACCTTCATCATCATCGGATTGATGGCGATCCCCTATCTGGACACCAATCCCAAGGGCAACGGCTACTACACCTTCGAGGAACGCAAATCTGAGGTCTTCCTGTTCCAGTTCGGATTCCTGGTGCTTTGGGTCTTTCTCGTCTTCGAGGGGACCTTTCTGCGCGGGCCCAACTGGAACTTCTACGGGCCTTACGAGTATTGGGATGCGCACAAACTGGTGCCACTGACCAATGTGCAGTTGTCCGAGTTCATATGGGCCCGCTGGCTCGGAATCGGACTGCCGAGCTTCTGGCTCGTGCGCGAGTTCTTCGGCATCGTGCTGATGCTCGGCTACTTTGTCGCGCTGCCCGTGTGGCTCGCCAGTAGCTTCCTGCGCAAGTACTTCGAACAAATGGGTATGTTCCGCTACGTGATCTTCAGCCATCTCCTCCTCTGGATGATCCTGATTCCCATCAAGATGTATCTACGGTGGACGGTCAATCTGAAGTACTTCGTGGCGATTCCCGAGTTTCTCTTCAACATCTGACGGATAGCCGATGGCCAAGAAGAAGCGCAAGGGCGTATTCGCGAGAGACATCGACAAGCTCAACATGTGGTTCGCGATCATCGCGGTCGCCAGCCTGGTGAGCGTGTTGTGGATGATCTGGGATGACTACGCACGCCCGTGGAAGTCGTACCAACGTCAGTTCCAGGTAGTTCAAAGCGAGGTCACCCAGCAGCAACTCGCCCAGGAACAGGCCGGCGTTGACCAGCAGGAGCTCTCGGCACTGCGCCAGCAGCGCGATGACGCGGAGCAAGCGCTCGCCGACCAGGCTGAGAGCATCCGCGAGCTCCGGGATGAGATCGAGGCCAAGCAGACGCGCGTAGACCGCGCCGATCAGGAAACGCGTTTTGCGCGCTCCATCTTCGACACCCGCCGATGGGAGTTCGAAGAGGCTCGCAAGCACCATGGCGAAGACGGTGCCAGCAGTGAGCAGGCCGCTCTCGACCAGGCGAGCGCCGACCTCGAGCAGTATCGGGGTGAGCTGGAGATCGAGACCCTGGCGCGCGACGCGGCACAGGCCAGCCTCGACGAACTCACCGACGCCCAGAGTTCGGCAGTGAGCGCCATCGCCGTCATGACTCGCGAAATCGACCGCCTGCAGGATCGTCTGGACGCGCTGCGCTTCGACTGGGTCTATTACCTGCGCAACGCGCCGTTCATGGACGGATTCAACCCCTCGGAACGTATCCAGCAGGTGGTGCTCGACGACATTCGTCTCGATCTCAACTTCACCGACGCGCCGCGTGTCGATCGTTGCGAGTCCTGCCACCTCGGCGTTGGTTCAGCTGACTACGAGTCCTACGATCAGCCGTTCACGAGTCATCCGAGGCTCGACCTGTTTGTGGGCGACTCGTCGGCTCATCCTGCCGGCGACTTCGGCTGCACCGTGTGCCACGGCGGCAAGGGCCACGCGACGAGCTTCTACACGGCGGTGCACACCCCGGACAACGAGAGCGAAGAGGAACGTTGGGAACACGACCTCGGCTGGGGCCACATCGAGCTGTGGGAATGGCCGATGCGTACGAGCAACGACGTCGAGGCCTCGTGCGTCAAGTGCCACATGGACGATCCGTGGTTGCCGGAATCTCCGAAACTCGAATACGGCCTCGAGTTGGTGGAGAGCCTCAGCTGCTACGGCTGCCACCAGATCGACCGCTTCGACGACGCGCGTAAGCGCGGGCCCAACCTCTCTGGCGTGGCCTCCAAGACCACTCCCGAGTGGACCTACAACTGGGTCATGGACCCCAAGAGTTTCCGGCCCGAGACGCCGATGCCGAGATTCCTCAATCTCGCCAATACCTCCGACGAGTACTGGACTGGACGCAACGAGGTCGAAGCCGAAGCCATCGTCAGCTATCTGTTCGCCAGCGCCTCGGAGGTCGAACTCGATCCGGCGCCTACTGGCGATGTCGCCAGCGGCGAAGCGCTAGTGGCGTCGGTCGGTTGTTTGGGATGTCACAACGTCGGTGACTACGTGCCGAGCGAGGAATACGACCCGAACACCGCGCGCTTCTCCGGCTACCGCCAGCATGGCCCGAACCTCGATGGCATCGGTAGCAAGGTCAGCGCCGACTGGCTCTACACCTGGGTACGCGACCCCAAGCACTATTGGGACGAGACGGTCATGCCGGACCTGCGGCTCACCCAGAGCGAAGCCGGCGATATCGCGGCCTACCTGATGAGCCTCACGCACGACGCGTTCGAGAGCGCCACGATCCCCGCCGTTGACGCCGCCGAGCGCGACGAGATCGCCCTCGAATATCTGCAGCAGCAGATGCCCTCGCAGATGGCGGCGGATCGTCTGGCCGAGATGGATGACGACGCCACACGGATGTATCTGGGCGAGCGCCTGATCTCCCGCTACGGCTGCGCCGGATGCCACGCCATTCCTGGCTTCGAAAACGCCGGTCGTATCGGCACCAGCCTGTCGGAATGGGGCAGCAAGTCGGTCAACCGCCTCGACTTCGGCCTGCTCGACCTGCCGCACGACCGCCGCGCGTTCTTCGAGCAGAAGATGCGCGCCCCGCGCAGCTACGATGATGGCCGCGTTCGCAATCCGCAGGAGATCCTGCGGATGCCGAACTTCGACCTCACCGAAGAGGAAATCGACGCCATCGCGGTCGCCGTGCTCGGGTTCACCGACGAGGAAATGCTGCCGGCCGCCAAACCCGAAGAGACACCACGGCGACTCGCCATCCTCGAGGGACAGGCCATCGCCGACCAGTACAACTGCCGCGGCTGCCATGTCCTACAGGATCAGGGAGGCGCAATTCATCCGGTTGTAGCCGCGGCCAAGGTTGCCGACGGTTCGGTGACCAACGAAGCCGCCGGCATGGTCTTTGGCCCGCCAAGCCTGACGTCCCAAGGCGCCAGGGTCCAGCCGGAGTGGCTGTACCGGTTCTTTACCGAGCCGACCACGGTGCGACCCTGGCTCGACGTGCGCATGCCCACGTTCGACTTCGACGACCACGAATTGAACGCGCTGACGGCATATTTCGCCGCAGTCGACGACGTTCCCTACCCGTTCGAGTCCGTGTACACGGCAGCGCACGAGTACCCCAGCGACTTGGTGCGGGAAGGCGGTGAACTCGCCGCCGACCAGCGTGGCTCGCTGCAGTGCTTCTCCTGCCACTTCCGTGGCAACCAGCAGCCCCGGGTGCCTCCCACGCAGTGGGCTCCCGATCTGGCGCTCGCCGCGGAGCGTCTCCGACCGGACTGGATCGACGGCTGGATCAAGGACCCGCAGGCCCTGCAGCCGGGTACGAACATGCCGCAGTTCTACACCACGATCGAGCCCGGTATGGGCTTCTGGGGACCGCTGAACAGAGATCCCCAGGCGGAAATCGACGCTCTTGTTGCCTACATCATGAGTCTCGGCAACTGAGACTTCGACGAAATTCCCTTGTCTGAAGAAGCTTAGCCGCGGGGGCAGCGTTGCCTGCCCCCGCAGGGCATAATGTGCCCGCTCTTTCTGAACCCCTTCTCGCCCACCGCAGGCACTCGGGTGCCACGCGAGAACATGCCCTGGAGTGAAGTATGCGTTTCCCTAAGATCGCAGCGCTGGCGCTGCTCGTACCCTTCGCCGCCGCATGTGGTGGCGCTGAGGAAGCCGCCGCACCGGCGGCGCCCGCTTCGAACGAACCTGCGGCCACCGCGCCCGACCTCAGCCAAGCTGGCGGCATTGCTGGCTCGGCCGTATTCACAGGCGAGGCGCCGGCTGCCGAGTCGATCCAGATGGCCGCCGATCCTTTCTGCCAGTCGGCGCACAGCGACGCCGTCATGAACACCCCGGTCATGGTCAATGCCGACGGCGGACTGATGAACGTCGTCGTGCATGTGTCCGCGGGACTCGAAGGTTACGCGTTCGACGATGCCACGGAAGGGGTGGTACTCGACCAGAACGGCTGCACGTACAACCCGCACGTGCTCGCCATGCGGACCGGCCAGCCGATCACGGTCATGAACAGCGACGACACATTGCACAACGTCAACGTGCAGCCAGCCAGCAACCCGGCCTTCAACCAGGGTCAGCCGCTTGCCGGCA
>JAJCXS010000149.1 GCA_029263335.1 Acidobacteriota bacterium
TGCGAGTCCGAGAGCCCCTTGTTCATCCAAGTCCGGCCGCCGTCGGTCGACTTGTAGACGCCGTCGCCCCAGCCGGAACTCTGACGGTTGGCCCGCTCGCCGGTGCCGACCCAGACGACATCGTTCTCCACCTGGTGAACCGCGATGTCGCCAACGGAGTGGGTTGCCTCCTTCTCGAATACCGGCGTGAAGGTGACGCCGTTGTTGGTCGTCTTCCACACGCCGCCGGTCGCCGCCGCGGCGTAGAAGATGTACGGGTCCTTCTCCACCACGGCGATGTCCACGATGCGGCCGGACATGATGGCAGGGCCGATGCTGCGAGGGGCAAGTGCGTCGAGGTCCGACGATTCGAGCTGTCTCTGCTGCGGTGAGGCCGGCACCGATAGCGCCGGCGTCGCGGCGGCGACCAACAACAAGGCGGCGAGAGCACCGGCACGCATCCAACGGGTCCGCGGGGGCAAGGTCATGATCACTCCGGGAATCTTCGGCAGGGCGAGTGCCGGGTCGACCGACAAGCAGAATCGCGGCGGCAGTATACGTCCGTGATCAGACCGCCACGGCTGTCCGGCCGGATCGCCGCTGCTAGATTCAGGCGTCGGGCGGAGCCGCCGCGCCGGACTCCACGTTCGTGGCGCCAGCGTACCGCTCGATCAACCCGGCAAAGCGCCTGGCGGCGACCTCCACCTCGTCCGGGCTGGTCACCCGTCGGCTGGTGTACATGACGCCCAACACGCGGCCGGTTTCGGGGGCCAGTTTGGTGGCCATCGAGTCCTTGACGGGGTTGCCGAACGCCTCGCCACCCGGGCGCGCCACGCACAGCAATCCGGCCAGATCGATCTCGTGCCCGGCGTTGTTGAACGGGTAGCGTTCTCCTGCCTGCCCGTGCCGCAATTCGAAGGTTTCGGTGCCGGCGCGGTCGATGTCGAGAATCGAGACCGGCCAGCCCGTTTCGAGCGAGACGAGATTGTTGATGTCGACGAGGTTGTTGATGTGCGGAAACTCGCCCTTGATGGCGGCTCCGACGAGGAACTCGCTGGCCGGCTTGCCGCGTCCGGCGGGCTTGTAGCCGTGGCCACGCAGCAGGTCGCGCACGCCGACGCGCACCTCGTCGTTCAAACCATGAGCATCGGGGTCAGCCACGACGCCATCGAGTTCGGCCGTCAGCTCGGGCGACGAATCCTCGACCGTCACCCCGGTGGCCCGCACCCATCCGATCAACAGGTCCGGCAAGTCCAGATTGAAATGCAGCATGTGAACTCCAGACAACGTTCAGTGTGGCTCGGCCAGGGAGTCGCCGAGTTGTCCGACCAGCCAGTCTGCCAGCAGCGCGTGGCCGTCCTGGTTGTAGTGATAACTGCTACCGCCGGTAAACAGTGGTCTCTCGCTGTTCGCCAGGAAGAGCTCCAACGGATCGAGGCAAACGAGATTGCTGCCCGCGCACAGACCGTCGATGTAGTTCTGCAACCCTCGCGCTCCCGGCTCCTCGTAGACCTGGAAGGCGAATGGGGCGACGAACACGAACACCGGCACGTCGACCTCACCTTGAAAGCGTTCCAACTCCAGCCACTGCGCACGGAAAGCTTCGTCGGCTCCGGGAGGCAGGTCTTCCGGGTACTCGCGCACGACGTTGTCACTGCGCTGTTCCGTCTCCGGCTCGCCGAACCGCAGCGAAAGTCTGTTCAGGCGCCGCTGCACGAAAGCAACGAAGGCCGACTGCGCCAGGAAGCCGCCCTCGCGCGCGCGCGCCGCGTGCGGGTCGAGACCCTCGTAGGTGGCCGGCGACAGCGCGCTGCCGACATCGTTCACCACCAACCCGTAGACGATGAAGTCGGGGCGCACCCGCCGCACGCTCTCGCGGGCCAGTGCGAGCACCTGTTCGAGGTTGTATCCGGGAACCGCCGCTACCGTGGCGTCGGCACGATTGCCCAGAAGCTCACCGACCAGCGCCGGAAAAGACTCCCCCGCCGGCATGCTGAAGCCGAACGTGACGGAATCGCCGACGAACAGATAGCGGCCCGTGGCGTCGCCCTCTTGATCGCCGGGGACGCGCCGCCCGAAATGATCCGTGCGCACGCGAACGCGGGGGTAGGTGCCGTCGAAGTCGGACTTGAGACGAACGCCAAGCTCGGCGTCCGGCTGAAACGGGTTGTACTTACTCAGCAACACGTAGCGGAGCCCGAGCTCGGCCACGACACACATGGCCAGAAACATGCCCAGGGCCAGGCCGATGTTGAGTAGGAGTTCGCGTCGCTTGGCTGATGTCATGGCCAGCGGATTCTGCCACGGGCACCGGCCAGACGCCCAGCACCTCAGACCCCCAGCAACACCGCCCGCGCGCGGCCGCCCAGCAGGCGCTCTACCGCATCGATGTACCAGCTCGCCTGGGGGCCGTAGCGTTCGATCAGCTCGCCGGTATCCGCGTCGGTCTTGAAGTCGACCACGACCCAGTCGTCGCCTTCACGAAAGACCAGGTCGATGACCCCCTCGCTGATCGAGCCGTCGTCGAGGCGACGCATGAACGGCGCCTCGCGATGGGCCTCGGGTGCCGCCGCCGCGGCGCGCAGGAGGGGATGCTCGAGAGCCGCGTGTACCGCCACCGCCGCGGCGTCGATCTCGGCCAGCGAAGCCCCCAGGTTGCGGCCGTGGAGCACGGCCAGACCGCGTGCCTTGGCGGCGTCGGCGTCCCACGGCACGTCCTTGAGGACCGTATGTACCAACGTGCCAAACCGCCGCCCGGCAGGCCTGCCGGCGACTCGTTCGGTGCTCTGCCACTCAATCGGAAGCTCTGTATCCGGGCCCTCGTCGGCGTACGAGGCCAGGCGAATCTCGAGGCTCGGCTTGCTTCCGGCGCTCACCGCGTCGGCGCGGCGCTGTTGCCACTCCACATAACTCGCCTCGCCTTCTTCGGCCGCGCCGGCCACCGCGTCGGGGGCGAGGATGTGCTTCTGTCGCAGTCCAAAGTCGCGCGGCGCCTCCAGGTCGAGGATCGCCGGATCCCACCAGACCACCGGTGTGCCGGCGATCGAACGATGCAGCCCCGGCCGAACCGAGGGCTCCGCGCTACCCGGCACCGGGCGCGGCCGCGCCAGCACACTGCGCTCGCCGAAGGCGGGACAACCCGGAGCGGGCTCGCTCTGGCGCATGCTGTTCTGCTCCGGGAACAGCGCCGGATGCAACGGCGAGACCCAGTAATTCTCGGCCGGCGCGCCCTCGCCCACACACGGTACGACGAGGATGTCCCTTGCCCGCGTGGCGGCAACATACGTCAGCCGGTCGCTCTCGGCGTGCTCGTAACGCACCTCCCGGGTCTCGTTCTCGACCAGCTCCCAGGGAGCGCAGCCGAGGAGCCGTTGGGCACAGAGGCGCGCATCGGGATCCAGGAACGTCGAGGCGGTCGGGCGCGAGAGGTTGGCCGTGATGTCGGCCAGAATGACCACCGGGAACTCGAGACCCTTGGCGTCGTGAACCGTCAGTAATCGAACGCCATCGGCACGTTGGTCGAGCACCGGAGCTTCGCGCGAATTCGCCTGGTTCGCCTCCAATCGCAGGCGCTCCACGAACCCTCGGAACGAAACGCCGCCGCGAAGCTCGTAACGTCGGGCAAGGTCGCAGACGTGCTGCACGTTGGCGAGGATCTGATTGCCGGCGGGACGCATGGCAAAACCCGCGTGGGCGCGCGTGACGTCGATCAGACTCTGCACCGTGCGTGCCACCGGGATGCGATTCCGCTCGCGATGTAGCCCGGCCAGGATCCCGAGGGCAACGCCGATGGGGGCCAGCTGTTCATCGGTCGCAACTGCATCCGGCAGCGGCCGGAAGGGATGCGGTCGGCCGACTTCGTGGCGGAAGCGAAGCAAGGCGTCGTCGCGAATGGCGAACAGACTTCCCTTGAGCGTCGCGAAAACCGACAGTTCGTCGTCCGGCCACTCGATCGCCGTCAACGCCGCCAGCAGGGTACCCACCTCCTCGCGCTGATAGAACGACCGTCCGCCCGCAAGAAGGTGCGGGATGCCACGGGCTTCGAGCGCCTGCAGGTACGGGCGGCTGACGTCTTCGCCCCACGACTTGAAGCGACGGAACAGCAGCGCGATGTGCTTGGGTCGCACCGGCACGTACTCGCCTCGCTGTTCAGGATCCTCGACCTGCCAATCGGATTCGTGCAGCAGCCAGTGAATCCACGCCGCCGCCGTATCGGGCAGGCACTCGTTGATCGCCGACTTGGCGATCTCGCGTTTTCCATACGGCTTCGGCACGGGCAGCGCGATGACCTGCTGCTGGCCCTCGGGCAGGGTCCGTTCGTTGGCTCCGAGCGGCACGTACTCGGGACGACCCGCGTCCACGTCTCCGTCCATGACACGCTCGAACGCGGCGTTCACGGTGTTCTGGATTCCCAGGCCGGACCGCCAGCTGCGCGTCAGGCGTTCGAAGGCGACGCCGCGATCTTGCATGTCGCGCACCACCCGCATGTAGAGCTGCACGTCGGCGCGGCGGAACCGATAAATCGACTGCTTCGGGTCGCCGACGAGAAACAGTTTGCCCTCCACCGGCGTGGCGTCGTGCCAGTCGCTCACCTCCGCGTCGTCGGCGCAGAGCAACATCAGGATTTCGATCTGGAGCGGGTCGGTGTCCTGGAACTCGTCGACGAACAGATGCGCGTAGCGACGCTGCAGGTCATGACGAACCTCGTCGTTGTCGCGCAGCAGATCTCGCGTGCGAATCAAGAGATCGAGAAAGTCGAGTCGCCCCATCTGCTGCTTGAGCGCTTCGTAGCGATCGATGACCTGCGTCAGCTCGTCGCGTAGGAGCGCGGCGAGATCGGCGTCGGCCTCGACACGAAACGCCTGCAGGGTATCGATCAGCGCGTCGCGGCGGCGCACCACTTCGGCGCGGCTCAGGCCCTCGACCGGCCACGAGCCGCGACCCTTCCAGCGCGCGGCATTACGCAGGGCACCGAGCATCTCGATGAGCCGCGCCTCGAGCGCGTCATAGTCGCGCGTCTCGGACACCGCGTCGGTGCTCCGCAGCCACGCGTCGAGCTGCTCGGCGGATTCGATTCCCCGACGCAGGGAATCGTAAGGACTCGGGCAATCGCGGTAGATCTGCGCCAGGTCGGCCACCTCGCTGAGGCAGGCTTCGACCGCGGCCCGGCGATCGAACGGGCGCCGACTCCAGCTCTCGGGATAGTGCCGCCAGTCGAGCAGCTTGGCCGCCTCGCTGCGCAGCTGGTCGAGGGGCGTGGAACCGTCGGGGGAGCGCCGCACCGCGAGTCGGCTCAGCGCGCGCTGCAGCCCTTCGGGCATCGCTTCGAGGCGTCGCTCGACCCAGGCGCGAAACGCCCGATCGAACAGGTCCGCTGTCTCTTCTTCATCGATCTCGCGGAAGGCGGGATCGATCTGCGCTTCCACCGGCCGCTGACGCAGGATGTCGGCGCAGAACGAGTGGATGGTACCGATCAGCGCTTCCTCGAGATGGGCGATGGCGTGTTCGAGATGGGCCCGCCGCGACGCCTCCTCCTCGCCCTGTCGAGCGATATCGAGCGCCTGCCGCAAACGCAGCTTCAGTTCTCCCGCGGCCTTGCGCGTGAAGGTAACCGCGACGATGCGGTCGATGCCGGAATCGCCGGCGCGGCGCCCGGCGGTGCCACTCGCGAGCAGGTTTACGAGCCGCGCGATGAGGATCGTGGTCTTGCCGGTACCGGCGGCGGCCTCGACGATGAAGCTGGTCTGCAGCTCAGCGCGGATGCGGGCGCGGGCCGGGCCGTCGTCGAGCACGAGCGTCATGGCTGGTCCCTCAACCAAAGGAGCCCCTTGAGCTGCTCCTGGTCCTTGTTGGCGACTCGGGTCGCCTCGTAGGGACCGCACACCGGGCGGTAGTCGCACCACTTGCAGACGGAACCTCTGTTGCCGAAGCCGCCAAACTGCTTGGGTGCCGCGGGGAGAAAACCGCGATCAATCTCCGCGTCGATCAGGTTGAGCACGCCGGCCGCGATGCGACGGTTGTCGGCGTTCAACTCGACCTCACGCGTCTCGAATCGCCCGCGACGGGTGCAGTAGAACAGCCGGCCGCCAACGATCGGCTCGTCGAGGTGATGCTCGGCGGCCAGGGCATAGAGCATGGGCTGCAAGACCTCGCCACCATCGACGACAAGCGATCGCTTCCAGGCCGGCTTGCCGGTCTTGTGATCGGTCACGCGCAATCGCCCGGAACCGACCTCCGCTTCAACAAGGTCGATCGAACCGCGCAGCCGGTAGCCATCGAGGACCACCGCCTCGTCGCGATGGCTAAGGGGGTCGCGACCTGCCTGGGCACCGAGCCCGAAGGAGAACTCGAAATACGTTGGAGTCCAGTCCTGCTCGTTCTCCGCCACCATGCGGATCCAGGCGCGCAGGTCGGTGCGCAGCCCTTCCACCTCGTCGTGCCACACACGCTCGATCGCGGGCGCCAGCCGGTCGCTGTACTCCTTCGCGACCCGATCCAGAACCTCGTCGGCCAGCTGGGTGGCGGTCTCGAGATTGGCGGCCGTGACCGGCAACTGCCCGGCGTCGCGCAGTTCGCACTGTAGCTCGTACTGAACGTCGTGAAACAGACTGCCGCGGGTCAGTGGGTCCATCCGCTCGAGCGAGGTGATCTCGTCGCGTGGCCGCAGCCGATGAATGGCGCTCAGCGCGAACTTGTAGGGGCACGCTGCGAAGTTCTGCAGCGCCGTGGGCGAGTAGCTTCGTTCGCGTAGTCGCTCCGCTTGCAAGGCGCGCTCGGCGGCGTGCGCTGGCGCAACGATTCCATCGGCGCTGGAGAAACTCTTACCCCAGCGCTGGTAGCGGTTGCGCAGTGAGCGTGCCAGGTGATCGTTGCGCGAAAGCAGGAAGCGCGCCCGGCCGCGATCTGCAGCCGTGGCTTTGGCCAGCACGCGCTGCAGGTAGGAGATATCGAACTCCGCATCGTCGATCGCCAGCCGATGGTCGCTCGGTGCCGGCCAGCCCATGAGGGCATCCGAGCGTTCGCGCGCTCGCGCATCGAGCCCCTCGGAATCGGGCAAAACTCCCTCCGCCGCACGCACGATGTCGAGGGCGTAGAAGGAAGGAACGCGGGCGCGGCCCTGGAGCGCATCCAACGTTGGATACGAGACCACCAGGCGATGGTGTGCGGCGCCCGCGGCGATCCGCAGCAGGAGTCGCTCGCTGGCGGCGCGCTCGTCGCGGGTCTCGAGGCGTGGGTCGAGCCGCCGGCGCACCTCGTCGAGCAGTAGCGGATCCTCGGCAACCCGGCGCGGGAACTTTCCCTCGGCGAGCCCTGGAAGGAACACCGTGTCGAACATGCGTCCGCGCGCCTCGTCGATGGTGGCCACGAACACCTTGCCGTAACGGTGGCCCTCGGGCTCCGAGCGCAGCACGGTCAGACGTTCCTCGAGAACCCGGATCACCTCGTTCATCCCGACCTCGTCGACCTTCTCCATCGGTTCGAGTTCGGCAAGGATGGCGAGCACGCGCTCGGGCCGGCGCAGCGCGCGCGTAGCGAGCCCGCTCAGCTCGTGAATCCAGGAGCCCCAGCTGGCCTGCTCGGGCAGCGCCGCCAGACACTCGATCAGCGGCAGGGCGTAACGCTCGAGATTGGCTAGGTCCTCGATCTGTCGCGCGAGATGTTCGCTGGTGCCCTCGTCGCCGTCATCCAGATCGGCGAGACGCTGTTCGAATTCGGCCCGCAGACCCGTCAATCGACGCACCCAGCGATCGTGACCGCCGACAACAGCCGCATCCACCAGGAGTCGCTCCCAGTGCCGCGGAGCGCGGAGTGTTCCGGCGAGCACCGGTTGCTCGGACTCGTCCGCTTCGCCTTCGCCGTCGCCGGGATCTTCCGTCGCGGCGCTTCGTGCCGGCCGCAGCGTTTTGAACACGAGCTGCTCGCCGTCGGGCTCGACCCACGGCACCTCCACCTCGACGGTCGCCGTTGCTGGCGCGCGCGGCACCTGGCCGAGCGACAGGTACTCGGCGAAGCGCGTCGCCGAGAGCCCTTCCGCGGCACAGTGCAACAGCGTCAACAGGGCGCGGCCCGCCGGGTCGGGGCGCACCGTTCCGCGAGTGAACCAGGCGGGTATGCCGGCGCGGTGTAACGCCTCTTCGACAAGACCGAGATAGCTGCCCGGTTCGCGTAGCAGAATCGCCATGCCATCGAACGGCACACCCTGCAGCGCGAGTTCGTGCGCCCGTCGTGCGATCTCGACGGCCTCGCGGCCTTCACCCGGCGCGGCGATGATCTCCAGCGACCCGTCGTCCGCGACGATCTGGTCGGGAACCGCCAACGAGAACACCTGGCGACGCACAGCCTCCAGGCGGGACGAGGCTTGCGGCTGCTGCTCGTCGAGTGAGGTGAGCTCGACTTCGAGCGCGCCGATCAAGGCGTCTGTTCTCGGATCGCCGCCCGGAACCGTCGCCAGCACCGCGGGGCTCAGGCCGGCGAGAACACGCCACAGCGACCCTTCGGCGGGAGTGTCCGGCACCACGTCGAGCAACAGCAGTGGCAACTTCGCCAGCTCATGGCCTGCGCTCGCCGATGCGGCGGCCGTTTCCCACACCATCATGCGATCGGCGAGGGCGAGTTCGTCCCCCTCCCATGCTCGCGAGCGGTCCATCTCGTCGATGTAGTGGGTCCAGAGCTCCACCAGATCGCGGCAGCCCGGACCATGTTGGGCCAGATCGGCCGGGCTCACCCCGACGCCGCCGAGCTCGTTGAGGGTGCGGCTCAGCACACGCGGAAAGCCCGGATAGCCGACCACCGCACCCAGGCTCTCGAGCCGAGCGGCCGACAACGACGCGGCGCGGGCGGCAAGCGCCTCCAGGCTGAGCGAGGTCACTGGCAGGCGACCCATCGCGGCGAGCTGCGGGGTTGCGAGTTCCAGCGCCAGAAGTGTGGGAGTGCTGCGATGAACGCCGAAGAAGTCGCAACCGGAGGCGGCCAGGCCTCGCACCAGCTCGTCACCGGCGCCCCTCGACGGCGCCACAACGAGCGCGCCACGGCTCCCGTGGGCGGCGAGCCAGACGCCGGCATGCTGCAGCCTTGCGGCCGCACTCGCCGAACTTACGACCTGACGATTCATGCTGGCAGCCCGCGTCAAGAGTCTGATTGCCGGTGGGCGGCGGGAAGATTGGGGTCTCTTTCTATAGGACGGCCGGGCGGGCCGCGACCCCCGGGCCGCAACAAGAGTCGCGGAAGGCGAAATCGTCGCTATGACGACACCCCGAACCGACTGACAGTCGCCACCGTCGGCATACGGACACTTCATCGCGCGCGGCCTTCCGGCTCGGGGGCCGTCATTGCTGGGTATTGCTTGTTGGCACGCGCATTGCTTTGTCTCCGGGCGGCGGTCCTGCCGCTCCCACCGGCCGGGGATTCGGGCGCCCATCCCTCGGCCGTAGAAATCAGGACCACCGCGAGCACGGCAACTTGGCAACCTGGAGAAACGAGACGATGCGAGCCCAACGAAACAACCTGATGATCCTTGCCTCCCTACTTCTGGCGAGTGCGGCGCCGGGGGTTGTCCTGGCAGATTCGCTGGACGGTCTGCCCCACGACGCGGCCGAAGCAGCCGCCTACTACGAGTCCGACGCGAACTTGTGGAGTCGAGGCCCGGTGCAGTACATCCTGCTGGACGACGAGCGCAAGATGCTCAACGGGATGCTGACCCGTGAGCAGCGCGAAGAGTTCATCCAGTGGTTCTGGGATCGGCGCGATACGGATCTCAACACCGAGGGGAACCCGGCGCGTGACGCGTTCTACGCACGCGTGGCGGAGGCCAACAGCAAGTACCACGACTTCCCGCGCGGCTGGAAGTCGGATCGCGGGATGATCCACATCGTTCTGGGCCGGCCCGATTCGGTGAGGCCGTCGTTCGGTTACCGCACCGACGCGACCGTGTGGACGTACTACACGGTCGGGCCCGATGCCGCCGAAGCGAGCTTCGGTTCGTTGGCCGGTGAGATCGCCATCGCGTTCATCAAGCCGTTCCGGCGCAACGGGTACGAAGTCTACGGTGGCTTCGGCGGCCCGGGCGTCGTACCGCTGTATGTCCGTGACGCGCTCAACTACGC
The DNA here is from genome assembly GCA_029263335.1 of Acidobacteriota bacterium. Lineage (GTDB taxonomy): Bacteria > Acidobacteriota > UBA890 > UBA890 > WLXD01 > WLXD01. The sequence continues at coordinate 10,083 of JAJCXS010000149.1, forward strand.
CAAGCTGGCGGCCATCTCCGACCCCCTTCTGAGGGCGGGCTTCACCAACTGAGGCTGATCTCAGGAGACAGATGGCGGCCTTGGAGAGCCGGATCGCGACACCTGGAACCAACCGGATCGGGAACGAATCTGCCCCGCACCGCGGTTCGGCAGTCGCGACCCGGCTCTCCCTCCTATAATTGGTTGCATCGTCGGCCGTGAAGGGTCGGCGTCGCAGCCGCCTTCTTGGTATCGCCGGAGCCCACCCCGCTCCCGTAGCTCGTGCGGCCTGCGATTCGCGACGAACCTGCCTGCACCCCAACCCGGTGGTGGGTCGTCGTCAATAAACCAGGGAGGATTCTGATGGCCGAGACCGAGACCGACGAGAGAGCGCAGGTCGAGCCCACCAACGCCGAACTCGCGCACGCCTACCGGGTAGCGATTCGCTCGCGCACCACCGAGGAATACATCGTCAGGCTCGTGAGCCGTGGCGAGGTCAAGTTCGCGATCTGGGGCCCGGGCGAGGAGGTCCACGGCGTGGCCACCGCACTGGCGCTCTCGCGGGTGCTGGGGCCGGACAACTTCGGCTTCGTTCCCCACTATCGATCGGGCGCACTGGTTTCGATGTGGCTCGAGTTGAACGGCCACGACTCGTTCAGCCTCGACGTGATGCGCCAGCAGTTCTCCAAGGCCACCGACGCGATGACCGGCGGGCGGCAGATGGTGAACCACCTGCACTATCCGAGCCACGGCGTGCTGCCGGTACAAAGCCCGGTCGGCATGCAGCTCGGCAAGGCGGCCGGTTACGCCAAGGGGTTCAAGGTCCTCGGTCGCACCGATGGCGTTGCCATGGCAATCGTGGGCGATGGCACGACGGCCGAGGGTGACATGCACGACGCCATGAACGCGGCCAGCGTGTGGAACCTGCCGCTGATCGTCATGGTGACCGACAACAACGTAGCGATCAGCACCACCCCCGAGGAAGGGCGCGGCATCAAGGACTGGGGCGCGTATGCCCGAGCCTTCGGCCTCGAGCACTTCGAGTGCGACGGCCGCGACTTCGACGACGTGTACAACACCACGCTGGCGCTCGCCGGACACGTCAAAGACAACCAGGGCGGCGTCATTCTGCACGTTCACGACATGCCTCGGTTCAACGGCCACAGCTCCGCGGCCGACGTGACCTTCGATTTGTCGCAGGAGGACCCGCTGGTCACCTGGGGCAAGCAGCTGGTCGAGAAGGGCGTTCTGGAAGAGGCCGATACGCTCCGCCGGAAACAGGGCGAGGGTCGCGACTTCTTTGCCCACCATGAGGCCGGTCGCATCATGGAAGAGGAGATCGACAACATCCGCTCGACCATCAGCCAGGTGCGCAGCGAGCCGGAGCCCGCGCCGGATTCGATCTTCGAGAACATTTACGCTCCCTTTCCCATCGTCGACGAGGCGGTGACCGAGGGCGAGACCAACATCACGTACGCCGGCGCCATCCGCAGCGCACTCGATCACATTATTCGCGACCACAACGGCGTGGTAATCGGACAGGACGTCGGCCGCCTCGGCGGCGTCATGACCGCCACGGCCGGGCTGAAGGCGAAACACCCTGAGCGAGTGATCGATGCGCCGCTGAACGAACCGCTCATCGTCGGCACTGCCACCGGTGCCAGCCTGCATGAGGGACTCACCGCGCTCCCCGAGGTGCAGTTCGGCGACTACGTCTACAACGCCTTCCACTGGCTCGTGTATCTCGGCACCCTGCGCTGGTCATCCATGGGGCAGGCCAACGCCAGCCTCATCCTACGCATGCCGAGCGATCCGTTCGGCGGTGGCGCCATCTATCACTCGATGAGCAACGACGGCTACTTCTCGTCGATACCCGGACTCGTGCTGCTGATGCCGTCGACGAGTCTCGACGCGTACGGCCTGCTGCTGACCGCCGCCGAGTATGGTGGTCCGGTGGTAATCCTCGAGCCCAAGTTCGCGTACCGGCTGGCGCTGGGAACGCGGATTCCCGGCGAGCCCGAGGGCTCCGAAGACGTCGAAGGCATCAAGAAAGCAATCATGCGCGGCGAGGTCCCCGAGCTCGATCCGAGCGTACGCGTGCCCTTCTCCAAGGCGGCGATCCGACGTAGCGGCAGCGATGTCACCATCGTGGCCTGGGGCCGAGCCGTGTACACCGCCCTCGACGCGGCCCGCAAACTCGAAGCGGAGGGAACACTGGCCGAGGTCATCGACCTGCGCACCCTGGTGCCGCCCGATCTGGATACCGTCTACGAGAGCGTCGGTCGCACCGGACGACTGGTGGTAGCCGCCGAGGATCGCCCCTTCGCGGGCTTCGTGCGCTCGATTCAGGGGCACGTCGTCGAGCGCTTCGACGGCATCCCAACACGGGCGGTGGGGCAGAAGAACGTTCCCGGCATCGGCCAGTCGCCAACCCTCGAGAAAGCCACCGTCCTCAATGTCGGCGACATCGTGACCGCCGCACAGGAAGTGGTGACCGCCGAGGTCAAAGGCAGCGGCGGATTCGCCTGGATGCCGCGTCGTTACTACGAGGGCTAACCCGGCCCGGACCTACACCACAGAACTGGGTCGATGGTGCGTGCCCACACCCCATCAGCCCGGGCACGCCGGCAAACCAACGAACGGACCGATGATTTCGCTGCACGAATGCTCTGACCTGTCCTCCATAGCCGACCTCAAGGCTAGCTATCGGAAGGGCCTCGTCGCGCCCATGGACGGCATGTGGGACACGGGCTTCACCGACCCGGCGCCGCACTGGGAGATTCGAGTCGGCGACGATCAAGCTGGCTACTACGCGGCCAATGACGAAGGCGCGCTGCTGCAGTTCTACGTGAGGCCTGCCCTCGCGAAGCAAACCCAGGCCATCTTCGACGAGGTGATTGCCCAGGATTCGTTGACTCACGCAATGGTGAGCACGATCGACCCGGCCTTTCTCTCTCTGTGCCTCGACGTGAACGACAGCGTGACCGTCCATACGTACATGTACGAGGTCCACACGGAGACCCCGGCCAGCCATCCGGCTGCCGCGGGACTGGATTTCCGCCTGACACAAACGGCCGAGTTGGATCGCGTCGTTGCCTTCCAGGAGTCTTGTGTTGACAGCAAACAGGACCTCACTGGCTGGCTTCAGGAGTACTCGGCGAACCTGATCCAGAGGCGAGAACTCCATGTCCTCTGCCGCGAGGATGACTGGCTGGCGCTCGGTGAATGTCGCAGGAGTGATACGCAGGACGGTGTCGCCGACCTGGGAATGATGGTCGGCCCGGCGAATCGCCGAGAAGGATGGGCCACCTACGTCTTGGCCCTCCTCAGGGCCCAGTGCGCGACGCAACACCTGCGTGCCATTTGTTCCACGCGTGTCGAAAACGTGGGGGCACAAAAGGCAATCGTGAGGGCGGGGTTCATGAGCCGTCATCGCATCATGAAGGTCGTCCTTTAGTTCGGGGTCGTGTGGTCGTCGTCGGTCAACGACCCGCACTCACCTGGCCCCTTGGAGCGCGGAAAAACGCGTCAGTCGTTTGCAGCGCGGCGGTGTGTCTAGGACAATCTATCGGTCTTTCCAGCGGCGCCGCATTCATGGCGCGCTGCCCCCTGTTTCCAGCCAGCAACGCGCACAGGAAACCTACGCATGAAGATCGCCGTTCCCCGGGAAACGAAGGCCGACGAGCCCCGTATCCCGCTGATCCCTGGCGACGTCGGCAAGCTC
>JAJCXS010000150.1 GCA_029263335.1 Acidobacteriota bacterium
GTGGGTCCACGCATGATTCACGAGTTCGAGGAGTATCGTCCCTACGCCGGTATCGAGCAGTTTCGCCGCGAGATCGGCAAGTACGTCGATGAGGACGAAGTGGCTCGTTTCGAGCGCTACATGATCATCGGCCGCTAGATCCTCCTGGGATCGCTGCAAATGACGAAGGACGGGAGCGTTACTCGCGAGCATCTCGTCGCGCGCACACTGCGCCGCGCTGTGCTGGCGGTGTTGCTGTTCGGGAGTATCGGGGCCCTGGCAGAACTCATCCTGGTCGGCCACTACGAAGACGCCTGGCAATTCGCGCCGCTGGGGCTTCTCGGCTTGGTGATCTTGGTGACGGCCGTGTACTTGAGGCGGCCCAGCGAGAAACTGCGGCGTGCGGTTGCTGGCGTGATGTGGGTTTGTATCGTGGCCGGACTCCTCGGCAACTGGCTGCACTACCAGGGCAATAGCGAGTTCGAGCGCGAGATGTACCCCGATCGTGTGGGCTTCGAACTCTTCCGGGAGTCGCTCACCGGCGCTACGCCGGTGCTTGCACCGGGCACGATGACTGTCATCGGGCTTTTCGGTCTGACGGCGGCGTGGCGCCCTCGTCCAGGGAGTCGGCCAAAGTAGGACGGCCCGGCGGTCGCGCTGGTCGTTGGCCTGCCTGCAACAGAAGCTAGACTAGGCGCTCCTTGAGCGCCTTGGCAACGGCGCCGCCGCGTGAGTGCACATGCAGCTTGGCGTAGATGTTGCGAATGTGCGTATCGACCGTGTGCGGGCTGACGAATAGACGATCGGCGATTCGACGCATCGTCAGCCCGTCGACCATGTGCTGCAGAATCTGGGTCTCGCGTTCGGTGATGCCGTACTTGTCTCTCGCGACTTGGCTCACACCAAAGGTGTCGAGCAGCTTGCGGGCGATGTGGGCGTTGAGCGGCGCGCCGCCGTCGCGCACCTCGCGGATCGATTCGATGAGGCGTTCTGCAGGAGACGATTTGAGCAGATAGCCGCTGGCGCCAGCTTGAATCGCCTCGAAAACCGTGTCGCGTTCCTCGTGCACGGTGAGCATGATCACCCGCGTCGTTGGTGACGCCGAGCGAAAGCGACGCGCTCCCTCGATCCCGTCGATACCAGGCAGCACGATGTCCATGAGGACCATGTCGGGTATCCCTCCCAGATCGAGGGCCTGCAGTGCCTCTTCGCAGCTGGTCGCTGCGACGGGGCAGGAGAGATCGTCCTGCTCGTTGATCAGCTCGCGGATCGTCGCGAGGTACAGAGCGTTGTCCTCGACCAGCCACACGGTGGCGCGGCCGCTCGGGGTTTTCTCGGTGCAAGGGCTACCTGGCGCGTCGATCATGGACAGAAGCTACCCCCAGCCAGCTCGCCTTGCCATCGCGTGAACACGCCAAACGCGTATGTCCGGTTGCCTCGGCGGGGCATGACGGTGGAGACTCGGCAGCCATGTTCCGCGTAATGCCACGACATCGCCGCTGGCTATTGACCGCCAGTGTCGGCCTCCTGGGCGGCTTCGCCGCCGACGGGCAGGAGCTGCGTCTTCAGAATCCCGACACCGAGCGGGCCGGCTACGGCGCCGCGGTGACCCTGTCCGGGTCGTTCCTGGTGATCGGTGAAGATGGCAGGAATCCGCGCGGCAGCCGTTCGGGAGCGGTGCACGTGATGACGGAGACCGCCACTGGTTGGAGGCATTCGCAGACGGTGCGCTCGCTCGGCGGTTCCGTCGGCGGGCGATTCGGCATGCCTGTGGCCCTTGACCAAAACGACCTGGTTGTCGGCGAGTCGCAACACAGCTCTCCGTTGCGATTCAGCGGTCGGGTGCATGCCTTTCGACTCGCGGCGCATCGTGTGGCTGGCGATGCGCAGCTACTGCAGGTCGAGAATGCGGCGCTTTCTCAGACCTTTGGGGCGAGCGCCGCGGTTGGGGGCGACTGGCTTGCTGTGGGCGCTCCAGGTGCCTCCACGTTGGGGGGCAACCCGGGCGCCGTCAGTCTGTTTGTGCGCGATGGTGCGCAATGGCGCCACCATGCGGAACTCAGCCCGGCGGACGGGAGCGACGGTGACGCATTCGGCCGTGCCGTGGTCGTGCAGGGTGAACTCATGGCGATTGGTTCTCCCCATCATCCGGGCGGCGGGCAGGTGTACGTCTACCGTCTTAGCGATGGCCGCTGGCGAGAGATTGCGCGGCTGGCGCCAAGGCCTGAAGCACGGATGGCCGAATACGGCACTGCCCTGGCGCTGGCAGAGGGGCACCTGATCGTTGGGGCCCCGGCTTCGACAACGCCGGGCTACCGCACCGGCAGCGCCGAGATCTGGCGTCTGGGGGAGAGCAACCCGGAACGTCTCGGCCTCGTCGTCCCGGTCTCAGGGTTTCCCGACGGGCGTTTCGGCGAGGCCGTCGCCTTTGATGGACGAACACTTGCCGTCGGTGCGCCGGGCGAGGACTCCATGGGTCTCGCGACCGGCTCAGTTCACGTCTTCAGGGTCACGGACGGCAGAGTGGAGGGGGCGCCGGTTCGGCTGGCGGTTCCCTCGGGCTCGGATCACGATCTGTTCGGCGCAGCCGTGTCCGTCGACCGCTCACGTTTGGCGGTAGGCGCACCGGCTACCGGCGGTGGAGTTGGGGCGGTGTACGTATACGCGCTCGACGAGGTCATGGACACGGACCGTGTCGGATTCGAACTAGTGGCCCATCCAAGCGATGGCATGGTCGGCTCGCGAGTCAATGCCCTCGCGATGGACGCGCGAGGGCAACTGCTGGTCGGCACCCTCGAGGGTGGCCTGCAGGCGTTCGACGGTCGTCGCTTCATTCCGACCTCCGAGCCGGCACAGCCAGCCAGCGTTCTCGCCGCACGTGTCGACGGCCACGGCCGCATCTGGCTCGGCACTGAAGACGGGATCTTCCGCCTCGATCGCCGCGCCGGGGTCTACCTCCCCTACGAGCTGGCGGCGGGCGCGGGGCGGAAGGAACCGATCGTGGCGATCTTCGAAGCGTCGGACGGCACCCTATGGAGCGGAACGAACGGACGTCTTTATGCGTACGCTGCACCTGAGGATCGCTTCCTGGAGTACGAGCCCTTCACTGGCCCTCCGACCGAGTTTGGCGAGGAGTACATCAGCGGCATCCAGCAGGACAGCAGTGGCAAGATCTGGGTGCTAGCGAAGAACCTGCGGCAAAACCGCGCCTCCTTGTACGCCGTCGACACGGTCGCGGCGACAGTTCGCAGGCATCCCCTATCGCCAGACTGGGGCCAGGTCGGACCCATGCTCGTCGACCGCCGCGATCGTCTCTGGCTCAAAGCTCCAGCGCCGCTGGCATTGCCCACGACCCACGACCTATTGAGTCCGGCCATCGCTCCGGTCGAGGCCTCGCATTGGGCCATCGTCGAGGATCGCAGCGGTGCGATCTGGCTCGGTACCGAGGATGGCGTCTATCGCGCGGCAAAGGACGAAGGGCTGGCCACACTCCACCGCGTCGCACCGCGCGCGGAGGCTCGCCGCGAGTGGGACTTCACTCGGAGTCTGTACGAAGAACCGGCCGGGAGCATGTTGGTGGGCACCAACGCGGGGATCTATCGCGCCTTTTCCAGAACCGAGGAGCGCGTCGATCCTATGCCTGCCCAGCCTGAACGACTGGCGGTCACGCGCGTGGAAATCACCGGCCGTGATGGCTCGCGCGTGCAGACCCCGTACGACACCCGTGAGTTGATGTTGTCGCCCCGCGACTATCGGCTGGAGTTCGACTTCGCTCTGCTCTCCTACACGCGGCCCAATCTGGTCGCATACCGCTATCGACTCGAGGGATTCGACCGCGATTGGGTGGATGCCGGCGATCAGGGCAACGCTCGTTACACTGATCTGCCACCCGGTGACTACACCTTTCGTGTGCGAGCGATGCCGGTCGGACGGTCGGTGGCGGCGCCCCTGGCCGAACACTCCCTGCAGGTAAGGATTCGACGACCGTATTGGCAAACGTGGTGGTTCCGCGGTGCCTGGATTCTGGTTGTGGTCGTGATCGCTGCCGCCGCCTGGCGTTACCGGCAGTCTCGGCAGCTGGAGTTGGAACGACTTCGATTGCGGATCGCCAGCGATCTGCACGACGACCTGAGCACCAACCTCAGTGGAATCGCCCTGCTCGCCGAGCGCGTTGCTGCCAGGGACGCGCTGGATGATGCGGCTGGTCGTTCGGTGGGGCAGATTCACGCGACGGCGCGCGACATGCTCGAAGACCTGCGCGATCTCGTGTGGTTGGTAGATCCGAGTCACGATAGCGCCGAGGGGTTGCTGATGAAGATGCGCTCCGTGGCGGAATCTCTGCTGGGGGATCGCTTCACACTGCAGGCCGAAGGTGTCCCGAG
>JAJCXS010000151.1 GCA_029263335.1 Acidobacteriota bacterium
TGAACCGCAGCTACGACCGTGCCCGCGACACGCTGGCATCCGACACCGCCGAAGCCTTGAACTCCTACCGGCGTGGCGACAAGACAATTTCGCGGCACCTCATCCGCAACGTCACCGAGAGCTGTTTCGCGTGCCACTCGCGCCTACCGGCAAGCGAGCCGACCGATCTTGGTGCCGCCCTGGTGGCCGCAATCGACATCGACCAGGTAGAGCCCGCCGACAGGCTGCGGCTGCTGGTGGCCACCCGTCAGTTTTCCAGCGCCATGACGATGGCCGAAGCCATGCTGGATGATCCCGACTATGGCGCGGCCGACATCGACCTGCTGGGAGTCTTCGAGAGCTACCTCAAGGTCGCCATCCGCGTGAGCCGCGACTACGAGCGCCCGCGCGCCACGTTGTGGCGCTTCATGCAGCGCGACGACCTGCCGCTCTACCTGGCCGATCGGGTGGGCGACTGGATCGCCGCCCTCGAGGAGTTCAGCCAGAATCCCACACCGGTCGCCCTGCAGACTGCGACCGACCTGCTGCGCGAGGCGAACAATCGCAACGAGTACGTGCGCGATCGCCGCGGACTCATTCACGCGATGGTCGCTTCGGGCATCCTGCACCAGTTCGTGCAGACAGCACCCGACGACCAGCTAGCCTTGGCCGAGGCCTACTATCGACTGGGAATCGCCGAAGCGGCAATCTCGCGAACGGTATGGGTTCCCGAGACCGAGTACTTTCTGGAAACCGCGATTCGCGTTGCACCGCAGTCGAGCCACGCACGCAACGCGTACATCTTTCTCGAACAGTACGTGCTCGCGAGCTACACCGGGTCCGCGGGCACGAAGTTGCCTGACGACGTCTGGGATCGGCTCATGCAACTTCGTACGCTAGTCGAACAGCGGCCCTAGAAATCCGCCCCTAGACGACTCTCAGAGGCTGAAGACGAGCGCTACGGACAGCTCGATATTGTGGACCGTAATGTCGTCCTCGAGTCCGAGCGATGCCGCCACGCCTGGATCCAGACCGTCGAGGTTGATCGGCGTGATGTGATCGCGCAGGTCGCCGCGCACGCCAACCTTGCCGAGCCCGAGCTTGAGCCCGGCGCCGAGGTAGTACCCCGTTCCCGTGTACGACTCCGCGCCTTCCACACCCCATCCGATGCGGTGGTATCCGATGCCACCGGCGAGAAACGGCGCCACTGGGCCCGGAAAGATCTTGATCACCGCGCCGGCTTCAGCGTAGGTAAAGCGAGCGCTGAACTCGCCCGGTGTCTCCGCCAAGACCGTCGAGCCCGCCGTAGCCAACGTGGCTTCGAACTCCGCAAACAGCAGCCCGGTTGAAAACCGCGCGCCGAGGAACGTTCCGTCCGCAAAACCTACGCGCTCTGTCGGTCCGACCAGCGGCACCGAATCCAACACGTCGTCGCCAAGGAACTTGCCTGCTGTCAGCGACAGATCCTGAGCCTCGGCAACTCCGGCCAGAGCCATAGCAACCATACCCAGGACGACGCACCACACCCTTCTCTTCTTCGACATACACCCACCTGTGTCGCCCGCCGGTCAGCAGGCCCGCCCCCTGGAACCTCGTATACCCCACACCATTGTGGCCGAGAAGGTATCTCCCTGTCACGGTGATCGACTACATTAGCGCCGAATCCCGGCTCTACCTTGGAGAACACACATGTTCAGCGCCCCCACCCGAGCACCCCGAACCGTCACCGGATTCCTGGCGGCGACCATCCTCCTGAGCACTCAGCTGGCGAGTCCCGCCCGCGCCCAAGAGGTGCCACCAGCGGTGGACACCCGCATCTATGAACTGGTCGATGCCGTCTCCGCCGAACGCATCGAGGCCGACATCCGCACGTTGGTGGGCTTCGGTACGCGCCACACGATGTCGGAGACGGAGTCTGAGACTCGCGGCATCGGCGCTGCTCGGCGTTGGATCAAAGCGCAATACGACGAGATCTCCACCGCATGCGGCGATTGCCTGGAGGTGTCGTTCCAGCGTTATCTTCAGGCTGGCGACCCGAACTCCAGGATTCCGGTAGACACCGAAATCGTCAACGTGCTCGCTGTGATCCGTGGATCGGTGCATCCGAACCGGTACGTGATCATGAGCGGCGACATCGACTCGCGCGTCAGCAACGGCCTCGACAACGAGTCGGACTCGCCCGGCGCCAACGACAACGCTTCCGGTATGGCCGGAGCGATGGAGGCCGCCCGCGTACTGGCCGGGCACGACTTCGGCTCGACCATCGTGCTCGCCGGCCTCTCCGGCGAAGAGCAGGGGTTGTTCGGAGGACGCCACATGGCCGAGGTGGCACAGGCAGAAGGCTGGCTGATCGCCGGCGTATTGAACAACGACATGATCGGCAACATCGAAGGCGTCGATGGTGTGATCCAGAACAACTCGTTTCGGGTGTTTTCGGAACCCACTCCGACCACCGAGAGCGAACGGGCGCGGCGCTCACGACGTTTCGCAGGCGGCGAGGTGGACGGCATCTCGCGGCAGCTCGCCCGCTACGTGGACCGGATCACCGGGCTGTACATGACCAATCTCGAGGCGACCATGATCTATCGCCTCGATCGTTTCGGCCGCGGCGGCCACCATCGGCCGTTCAATGACCTGGGCTTTCCCGGCGTGCGAATCATGGAAACGCACGAGAACTACACGCGCCAGCATCAGGACCTGCGGGTTGAGGACGGCATTGCCTACGGCGACGTCATCGAGGGCGTCAACTTCGACTACGCCCGCAAGCTCACTGGCGTGAACGTGGCCTCGCTGGCCGCGTTGGCGTGGGCACCGCCGCAGCCGGCCGAAGTGAGCATCGCCGGAGCCGTACGCCCCTCGACCACACTGCGGTGGCTGGCCGTCGACTCTCCCCTCCTGGCCGGCTACAAGGTCGTCTGGCGAGACACCACGGCGCCGCAATGGCAGAAGTCGCGCTGGGTGGGCAACGGCAAGCCGTGCTCCATCGAGGTGCCCGCTGGCGATGCCTGTCGGGAGTTCACGCTCGACGGGCTGGTGATCGACAACTACCTGTTCGGGGTGGTGTCGGTTGGCAACGACGGAAACGAGAGCGTCGTAGCCTTCCCCGGACTGTCGCAGGCGCTGACGAGGCCGAGGAGGCGATAGCCTAGAGTACGCAGGGAAACGCAATCTGCCGGAGGTTTTTGCTGACGGCTGGTGTGCACGACTAACTCACGGTACGCTTTT
>JAJCXS010000152.1 GCA_029263335.1 Acidobacteriota bacterium
AACTCGGCGGCAATCTGCAGGATGTAGTTGTGGGCGTTCTCCCGCCCGAGCTGCTCGAAGATCGGCGGCGCGAGCAGCTCCGGCGCAGGGTTGTCAAACGGTGGCGACGTCGCGGTCATTCCGCCGGGGCCGATACCCCAGAGCGGGTAGCGACCGACCGCCATCGCTGCCTTGCGCCAGTGAATCGATCGCTGCAGAAGCGGAGACGGTTCGTCATGCATCGGATCGAGCGGCGAAGCCAAGCGGGCGAGGCCGATTTGATCGAGAGCCTCGTAGGTCGTCGTCCGTGTCGCCGGAACTACGACCAAGGCGAGGCTCACCGCAACCGCGATGCTTGCGGTGAGGAGGAAGTACCTATTGCGCAGGAGGCGTCGCCAGGTTTCGCTACCGCCTCCAGTGAGCGACGCGAACAAGGCTACCGTGCTTAGCGCTGCGAGGATGCCGGTCCGCGAGTTCGACAAGACGATCGCCGCCAGTGCGAGCAGCATCATGCCCTGCCATGCACGCCGGTAGTGTTGGCGGCGAGCGTGGCCAAGAGAGACCCCGAGCAGCAACACGAGCGCCGCAGCCAGACTGTGGGGATCTTGGAAGAACGCTATCAGCCCGGTGCTCGTCGCCCCGTTGAGATCGGGTCGAACGTATGAGTCGACCGCCACGAATTGAAGTAGCGCCGTCGCGACGACAACCAGCGTCGCCATCGCGAAACCACGCACGAGAGTCTTCTCGAGTCTGGGGCTGGACAGACACAGCACAACAAGCAGCGGGCCCAGCGCCGCAATGGCCGTGGCCTGAGCGGCGCCCGCTATGCCAGTTGGGCTGAAGAGCACCAGGTCCGGGAACAAGTCAGCCACGGCGATCGCATCGAGCCGTGCTGGTATTGCTTGCGCGAGTGCGACGGCCCCCGACAGGACGACGGCTGCTGCGAGCAGCCGATTCCATGTCGCCGGGATCGGGGCTGAGGGCCTCGGTTCATGACCTGCCCTCATCCGTCGCGCCAACATCTGCAGCACTCGGCCGACACAGAAACACGCCAGGAAAGTGACTGGCAGATTGACGTTCGGGGCGCCGAGATGCCAAGGCAAGCTCGACGTAGGTGCGATTCCGGCGACGAACAGCGCCAGCCCGAACGCCGGTTGCACGGCGCCCAAGAGCGTTGCCGTCAGCGCTGTGGCGAGGATCAGGTAGGTGGGCATGCGCGTCGTCCATCGCGGGGCTGCCATGGCTGGAAAACACAATCCGCAGCAATCTGCACCAAGACGCGCGCTCGCAGATCGAGTGTGTCGTCGGGCATGTTGAACCCGCACTGCGGGTGGTCACGGTTCGGCCCGCGCGTGTTCTGAAGTTCACTGCGAGCTGTCCTGGTTACTCGCGACGTAGATCGTCGAGAGCGATCGCCCAGTAGAGTTCGAAGCCCGTGCAAACAGCACGCGTAGCTGGATCGGGTCGACGGCAACCAAGTTCTCGTACCCGTCGGGCCTGTTGATCGATGGTGGCGGGAAGCCCGCGGCGCACCTCCTCCGCCATGTCGACCCGTGTCGGGTCGATGACGTAAACCTTCATGTAGATCTGGCGGATCGGTCCCGCGATGAAGATCAGGGGGGCGAGACCAACGCAGGCGTGAACCGCTCCGGAGGAGGTGCCGAGGTGGCTGCGCGATCGCCGTTGTAGAGCCAGGACCGCTACGAGCATCCGTACCAAGTCGACGCGCAAGACCCAGCTCGTGAGGCCGAGTCTCATCCAGTTGAGGATCTGGATACCTACGACGTAGGCCAGGCTGAAGAGCCCCCCCCAACTTCAGTGCATATCGCACCATCTCCGCGTTCTGCATGAGGTCCCCGGTCCCGAATGTAGTTCTACATAGTGGGTCTATGTATCATAGAGATCCTGGCGCACGGGTGCTCGCGACGTTCGCAGCAGGAGTTGGATTCCCGGGACCGTTCGGGGACACGTGCGCTCATGTCCGTGCATGCCCTGATCATCGCCAGCCTAGTGGTCATCGTTACGCGGAGAGCGATCAGGGCAGGCGGCCGTCAGCGCGTGCCAGGCGATGTCGGGCGCTGGCGCCGCCCTCTACCTAGCCAGCGATGGTCGACAGCAGCGGTCTCGTTGGCGTCGCTGCTCGTGTTCCTGACCTCCGCACTCGCGATCGACTACTGGCAGGGGTTGGCGACGGCGCTCCACGCCGGACTTTCACAGGATCTGGGACTCACCAACTTCTCCACTCACCACGTTTTCCCACGGCTCGCCAACTGAGGTCTTGATCCCCCGGCCGGATCGTCGACCCTGGGTTGATAAGACCCTGTGTCGGTAGCCTGTGTCGGTGGGAGGTGGAAACCACTGACCAGATTCCTTCCGGTGCATCGCACCGACGACACGTGTGATCCCCGCACAACGGACGGGCCATGCCCAACCAACTCACGACCGCTTTCCGCAGTCTGCGCGGCACGCCAGGACTGGCGGCCCTGGCAGCGCTGACCCTCTCCCTGGGGATTGGACTCACGACGGCGATGTTCGGCATCGCTCATGGATTCGTCCTGAAGGGTCTGCCGTTCGATGAAGGGGATCGGATTGTCGCGGTGTCGCGCACGCTTGCCTCCACCGGAACGGCTCTGCTGCCGGTGCCGATTCGCGACTACGAACAAATGCTGCTGCAGCAGACCGCCTTCGAGCAGTTCGCCGCGTTCACCAACGTGCCGTTCAACCTCAGCGATGGAGATCGGCCACAGCGGGTGGCCGGCTCAGCGGTCAGTGCTTCAACCTTCAGCCTGCTACGCGAGGAACCGATCCTGGGGCGGGCCTTCACCGCTCAGGACGACGCCATCGGCGCCCCACGAGTGGCCATCATCGCGCACGCGCTATGGATTGATCGTTTTCAGCAGGACCCGAGCATCATCGGACGTGCGATCCGCATCGACGGCTTCGAATCGACCATCGTCGGCGTCATGGCCGACGGCTTCGAGTTCCCGGTGCGGCAGAGCGTGTGGATTCCGCTACGAATCGATCCCGCGCGGGCCGGGGTGAATGACGGGCAACTGCGGGTCTTCGGCCGGCTCGCGGACGGGATGGACATCGAACAGGCACAGGCGCAGTTCGAGACCATCGCCGCGAACCTGGCGCGCGAGAACCCCCACTCGCATGCCGAGGCGTCCTTCGAGGTGCGCCCCTATGTGCAGCAGTTCATCGGCCCGCGGGCCGCGCCACTGCTGTTCTTGATGGTCGCCGCGGGAGGGTTCGTGCTGCTGATCGCATGTGCCAACGTTGCCAACCTGCTGCTGGCTCGAGCGGTGAGCCGACAACGAGAGACCGTGATTCGGGCCGCGCTCGGCGCCGGGCGAGGCGATCTGATCGCCACACAGCTCACCGAGGCCTTCCTGTTGGTCGCTGTCGGTGCGGTGGGTGGTGTGGCGATCGCCCAGCAAGGCATTCAGTTGTTCTACAACTCCGTCGCGACGGGGGGAATGCCGTTCTGGATGGAGGCGACGGTCGAACCTGTGGTTCTGTTGTTCGTCGGTGCCCTGATGCTGGTTTCCACGCTGGCAGCCGGCGTGCTGCCAGCATTGCGTGCCTCCAGTCCGGCGATCGCCGACGTCCTCAAGGACGAGGCACGCGGATCCTCCGGACTACGGATCGGCCGTCTCAGTCGCCTACTGGTAGTCGCCGAAATCGCCGCCTCGGCGGCGCTGCTGGTGGCGGCGGGCCTGATGGTCAAGAGTATGGACAACTTCGCCTCCATGCCGCTCGACTTCACGCCCAGCAACGTCTTCACGGCCTCGGTTTCGGGTGGTGATGGCGACTTCGATTCGGTCGAACAGCGCTTCCAGTTCTTCGAACAGATGGAAGCAGGGGTCAGCGCCGTGCCCGGTGTGGTAGCCGCCGGGGTGGCTAGTGAACTGCCCGTCGTGGGTGGTGGCCAGGCATCGTTCGAATTGGAGGGAGTGGTCTACGAGGAACAGCGGCAGCGGCCGATGACCCGCGCCGTGGTCGCCAGCGCCGGTATGTTCGATGTGTTCGAAATGCCGGTTGCCGAGGGGCGGCTATTCAACGTAGCCGACAACGCCTCGTCGGTTCCCGTGGCGGTGATCAACGCCAGCTTCGTGACACGGTGGCTCGAGAAGGAGGCGTCGACTCTGGGTCTCCGGCTGCGCCTGCATCGCCCCGACGGGGCGAGCCCGTGGATCACCATCATCGGCGTTGTGCCGGATGCCTACCTGGCGCCGCGCTACAGCTTTGCGCCTCCCGACGCCATCTATATACCGCTGCGGCAACGCCACCTCTTGTGGAACGAGGGCGGGCCAACGGCCAACACCGTGGTCGCCCGTACCGCCGGAGAGCCGCTGATCATCGCCGACGCGGTTCGCGGCATCGTGACCGGCTTGAACTCGAATATTCCACTGTCGCAGGTACTCTCGTTCCAGGAGACCATGGACATCGCGTACGCCGCGGTCGGAGCCATCGGTGGCACCTTTGCGGTCTTTGGACTGATGGCGTTGTTCCTCGCAGCGACCGGGCTGTATGGCGTCATGTCGTTTTCGACCAGTCAGCGCACACGCGAAGTTGGCCTCCGCATGGCTCTGGGAGCCGATCGAGCCAGGGTCTTCAAGATGATCTTGCGCGACGCCCTGACCCAGCTTGCCGTGGGCCTGGCCGTGGGCCTCGCAGCTGGCTACGGAG
>JAJCXS010000153.1 GCA_029263335.1 Acidobacteriota bacterium
GATGTCCCACCAAGCGCCGGTAAGCGCCAGGCCTGTGAGATCGAATAGAACCGTTCCCGCCACTCCTGCGAGTACGGCCTTCGTGAGATCGACGCGCATTGCTCCGTCCTCCTGGGGTTGTCCCCATTGGATCCAGGCCCGCATGGCCGAGATCGAGTCATCAGGAGGAAGAGCACGTGCCGTGCCAGACTTGGTGCCTGGCGGGTTTCTCAATAGTCAAGAGGGATTACGTCGCCAGGACGCGGGCCGCTGTTGTCACGAAATATCGTGAATCACGAAATGCCGTGCAAGAGATCACGAAATATCGTGACGTTTCGTTCCCGTGCGGGCTATTCAGGCGCCAGGTCGAGTTTCTTGATCCTTGACGCGAGAGTGGTGGGACGCACCCCGAGCAGTTCGGCCGCGCCGCCCTCACCGGACACCTTCCAGCCGGTCGCCTCCAGGGCGGCCAGGGTGTTGGCGCGCTCGAGAGCGCGCAGCTCAGTTTCCGACATGATCTCGCCGGGGACGGCAGCGGGCGTCGGGCTGCGGCCACTTGTGGTCGCCGCCGGGAGGTCCAATTGCAGCGTGCCCGAGGCTGAGCGAATGAGCGCCCGTTCGATGACATTGCGCAGCTCGCGCACGTTGCCGGGCCAGTCGTAATGCTGAAGCTCGGCCACATTGGCCTGGCTCATCCGCGCGTTCGGCCGATTGAATCTGCTGCGGGCCTCCTCCATGAAGTGAGCGGCCAGCGCCGGAATGTCGCCGGGCCGGTTGCGTAGCGGAGCCAGTGGCACGGGGAACACGTTGAGGCGGTAATAGAGATCTTCGCGAAAGCGACCCGCCTTGACCTCTTCCTCGAGGTCACGGTTGGTGGCGGCGATCAGGCGTACGTCGACCGTGCGGGTGCGCGGTTCACCGATGCGCTCGAAGGTGCCTTCTTGCAGCACGCGCAGGAGTTTGCTCTGCATGTCGGAGGGAATCTCGCCGACCTCGTCGAGGAACAGGGTGCCCTTGTCGGCGAGCTCGAACCGCCCGATACGGTCGCGGACGGCTCCGGTGAACGCGCCGCGCGCGTGCCCGAAGAACTCGCTCTCGAACAGCTCGCGCGGGATCGAGGCGCAGTTGACCTTGATGAGGGGCTTACCACTACGGCTACTCAGGTCGTGGATGGCGCGAGCGATGAGTTCCTTGCCCGTTCCGGTCTCGCCGGTGATCAGAACCGTGGCATCGGTTTCGGCGACGGTTTCGACGGCGTGCAGCGCCCGGCGGATCGGGGCGGAATCGCCGATGATCTGGTGGAAGTTGTGCTGGGTCGTGATCTCTTCCTGCAGGTACTCGTTCTCGGCCCGCAGGCGGTCCTTGAGTTGCTCGACCTGTTCGAGTGCTGCCCGTAGTTTTCGCTCCGCGAGAACCCGGTCGCTGATGTCGCGAAACACGACGACCGCCCCACAGAGAATGTCATCATGCTTGATCGGCGTACTCGTGTACTCCACCGGAAAGCATGTGCCATCCCGTCGCCAGAACACTTCGTCGACGACGGTATGCACTTGCCCATCGTGGATTGCCGCATAGATCGGGCATTCCGGCGCAGGGTACGGCGAGCCATCCGGATGACTGTGGTGCAGCACGGCGTGCATGCTGGTGCCGATCAACTCCTCGGCGGTGTAGTTGAGCATGCGCGCCGCGGCAGGGTTCACAAACGTGGTGCGCCCCTCGGTGTCGAGTCCGTAGACACCTTCGCCGGCGGCTTCGAGAAGGAGGTCGGTCAGCCGCGCGTTCAGCACGCTGTGGGGATCGCTGCTCATGGTGGACGGGAGTCTCCCGCACACCTGTCACGGTACGCAACACCACAGCACGCGCCGCCGGCTACAGATGAGCCGCAGCCCGTTTCTCCGATTCCCTTGCGCCGCGTCTGCTCGTGATGTTATATGTGGATGATCCACATGTTAATCATCCATATGTGGGGAGTCCACTCGTCGCCAGGCGAGTTGTTGTCCCACGGAGGCTTGTCGATGAACGATTCCGGCTGGCACCTGGTGCCTCTTACCGACCTGTCGTTCCAGATCCTGTTGGCGCTTACCGATGAGCCACTACACGGATACGCGATCCTGAAGCTCATCGAGGCACGTACCGATGGCCGGCTACAGCCGGAGTCGGGAACGCTCTACACCGCGATACGGCGACTCAAGCGTGACGGTTTAATCGACGCCGGCGCAAGTGGCGCCGGGCGTCGTGGACGCAGCTACCAGATGACCGATCTCGGCCGTGAGGTCCTCAGACTCGAGAGTCGGCGGTTGGCCGACCTGGTGGAGGAAGCGCGCTCGCGACACGTGCTTGATCCGGAGCCCGAACGCCATGCGGGTTGACGGGCCGGGGCGGCTGGCGCTGCGGATCATCCTGGGGGCCATGCCCCCTGCCGAGCGGGCCGAGTACGCCGGCGAGTTGCTCGAGATGGCGAACCGCCGAGGCGCGGAAGTGCGCGGCCAACTGATGCTCGTGCGCTTCTGGCTGCGCGAACTGGTGGCGGCGACCGCCGCGGTGATCGCCGCGTGGATCGACTCGAGTCGGCGGCGGCCCCTCCTGGCGCCGAGAGTTTCGGGGGGCGCGGGACGGAGATTGCTGCAGGACGTTCGCTTCACGGGCCGCGCGCTGCGTCGCAGCCCTCGAGTAGCGGGGCTTGTCGTGGGCACGTTGGCAGTGGCGATTGCGGCAGTGCTAACCATCTTTTCCATGATCGACGGTCTGCTCCTGCGCCCGATCCCCGTGCCCGAGCCGGAGCGTTTGGTGCGCGTGTTCGAGGTGCCAGACAGCGGTCCGCCTGTTCACGGAACTTCCTATCCGGCGCTACAGGAGTATCGGAGCGTCGAGAGCCTCGACGGTCCGGCCGGGTGGACGACCATGGAAGCGGGTCTCCTCGCAGGCGATGTGAGCGATCGAGTGGCCGTTGGACTTGTCAGCGGCGACTTCTTCACCGTCCTGCAGTTAGGACCCCACCGGGGGAGGCTGCTGCATCCGTCCGACGACCAGGCGGCGGCGCCGCCGGTGGTAGTGCTTGGCTACGAATTCTGGCAGCGGACGCTTGTCGGCGACTCCGACATTCTCGGATCTCTCGTCGAGATCAGCGGTACAAGCTTCGTCGTCGTGGGTATTACTGCGCCAGGTTTCAAGGGGGTAACGCTCGAGGAGTCGCCGGATCTGTGGGTGCCGCTGAGCCGGGTTCGGCAGGTGGCAAGCAGCGGCTTGTATGCGGCTCCGAACATTCTCGACACACGCGCGTTCGCTTGGATCAGCATGGTGGCTCGCCTTCCAGAGGGTGCCGACCGGGGTGTGGAAGAGGCGAAGCTCGACCAACTCGGTAGACGGGCTCGTGCTGAGGGCATGGCCATCGGCTCGGTACCAGAGGAGCAACTCGTGCGGCTCCGGCCTCTGGCCACGAGCGCCGCGATCGGCGACCGGGAGGCTCTGCTGCGATTCGTCGGGCTGTTGAGTGGTGTCGTGATGCTCACGCTCGTGATCGCGTGCTTGAACGCGGCTGTCCTTATTTCGACGAACGCCTGGCGGCGCGATCTGGAGCTCGGTGTGCGTCTGGCGCTCGGTGCCTCGCGCTCCAGGCTGATCCGTCAGCTCTTGCTCGAAAACCTGGCGCTGGCACTTTGCGGTGCAGGCTCCGGAATAGCGCTGGCAGCACTCACTGGGCGGGCGCTGCAAGGGTTCTCGTTGCCAGGAGGCGTCTCCGTTGCGCGGCTCGACTTGACGCCCGACGCGCGGATGGCGGGTGTGGCCGTGTTGCTGGCGGCCTTGTCGGCGGTGGCGTTCGGGCTTGGCCCCGTCCTGTTCCAGAGTCGGCGCGACGTTGCGGAGCGGCTGCGTGCGGAAGGACGTGGCGTTCTCGGGCCGGTGCGAGGACTGTCGAGCATGATCGTCGCACAAGTAGGACTTTCACTGGTCCTGATCGTCGGTGCGCTACTCTTCGTACGCACGTTGGCGGCGGCGCTTGATACCCCGTTGGGCTTTGAGCCCCATGGTGTAGCGGCGATCTCTTTTGCCTTCCAGGGCCACGGTTATGGCAACGCCGAGATCCCCGCGGCCGTCCATGCGATTCTCGATGCTGCTGAAGCTTCGCCAGCAATCGCGGCCGCGGCGGTGGCTTCCCACGTGCCGCTTGCGCCGCCCCGCACGAGGTTGAAGCCGATTCCCGAGAACGCGCCTGATGACTGGCCGGCGACAGCGGTCGCTTTCAATGTCGTGTCAGGTGCCTACTTCGACGTTCTTGGCGTCGAAGTCGTTTTCGGACGTGTTTTCTCCAGGAGCGAAGATGCCGGCGACCGGGACCTGGGCGTGCTGAACGAGTCTGCTGCTGAGCTCCTCTTCCCCGGGGAAGATCCTGTCGGGCAACGGTTCGTGATCATGCGAGGCCTTGATCCAGTCGAGGTCGTCGGTGTCGTGAAGGATCACAAGGTTCACAGCGTGGCCGATACCGCGGTG
>JAJCXS010000154.1 GCA_029263335.1 Acidobacteriota bacterium
TATCAATGGATCGACATCGACCGTGCGGGCATATGGGGCCACTCCGGCGGAGGCTACGCCACCACGGGCGCGATGTTCCACTACCCCGACTTCTTCAAGGTTGGCGTATCGCAGGCCGGCAACCACGACAACCGCGTGTACGAGGACGACTGGGGCGAGAAGTGGCAGGGGCTACTGACCCGCGACCCGGACCAGGGCACCAACTACGACAGCCAGGCGAACCAGAACTTTGCCGCCAACCTCAAGGGCAAGTTGCTGCTCGCCCACGGCACGATGGACGACAATGTGCCCTTCTACAGCACGCTGTTGGTGGTGAACGCGCTGATCGAGGCGAACAAGGACTTCGACCTGCTTCTGCTACCGAATCGAACGCACGGCTTCGGCAACGAGCCCTACATGATGCGGCGGCGCTGGGACTACTTCGTCGAGCATCTGCTCGGCGCAGAACCGCCGGCCGACTACAAGATCACTCCGCAGCCACGACGGCGGCGCTGAGCGGTGTCCCGTCGGTCGCCGATCGGCGACTCCGGGTTCACCGGTAGTTGGTGAACTGCATGTCGATCTGGAAGTCGTGGCCCTTGAGGGCAGCTATCGCCTCCTGCAAGGCGTCGCGATCCTTCCCCGATACTCGCAGTTGCTCGCCCTGGATCGCCACCTGAACCTT
Organism: Acidobacteriota bacterium; assembly: GCA_029263335.1. GTDB lineage: Bacteria > Acidobacteriota > UBA890 > UBA890 > WLXD01 > WLXD01. The sequence goes on from JAJCXS010000154.1 coordinate 665, forward strand.
CTTGAGTTTCAGGTCCTTTACGAACTTGACGATCTCGCGTGCCTTCTCGATGGGGATACCCATCTGCAGCGTGACCCGCTGGCGAACGGTGTCCTTGGCCGCGGCCTCGACATCGCCGTACTCGAGCGCCTGCAGCCCGACCTTGCGGCGCACGAGCTTCTGCAGCAGCACGCCGGTCAGGCTCTGCAACGTCAGCTCGCTGGCCGTGGTCAATGTGAGCACGCGGTCGCTCTTGTCGAAGTCAATGCGTGAATTCGTGCCCTTGAAGTCGAAGCGTTGCGACACTTCCTTCATGGCTTGATTGACCGCGTTGTCGACCTCCGCGAGGTCGACCTCTGAAACGATGTCGAAGCTGTTATCTTTTGCCATGCGCGCACGATACGTCATGCGTCGCCAGAAGTCGTGCGCTCGGGCGCAGTGATCCACCTCGGCCTGGAACCAGGTCGCCGCCAGCGGCAAAAGAAGCGTCGACACAATTCGACTCCCTCATCCTCTGATCCTTCTTCCATGCCCGCGAGGCGACGCGCCATGAGTGTCATCGACGTTGAAAACGCTGTCCGGGGACGTTACGCCGAAGGAGCCCAGGCTCGCGTTCCCGATCTGTGCTGCCCCACCGACTACGACGCCAAGTACCTCGCGGCGATTCCTGCCGAGGTTCTCGAACGTGACTACGGCTGCGGCGATCCTTCCAAGCACCTGCGCGAGGGCGAGACCGTGCTGGATCTCGGTAGCGGCACGGGCAAGATCTGCTTTATCGCGGCGCAGGTCGTAGGATCCACCGGCACGGTGATCGGCGTCGATATGACGGCAGAGATGCTCGAAGTCGCGCGGCGCAACGCGCCCGTCGTCGCGGACCGGCTCGGGTTCGCCAACGTGGTCTTTCGCGAGGGCCTGATTCAGGACCTGAAGCCAGTCGTGGACTCGGAAAGCATCGACGTTGTGGTTTCCAACTGCGTCCTCAATCTGGTCGACACCGCCTCCCGTCGGCAACTGTTCTCGGAGCTGCACCGCGTGTTGCGCGCCGGCGGCCGTGCGGTCATCTCCGACATCGTGTCCGACCGCGAGGTGCCGCTCGAAATGCAGCAGGATGCGGAACTGTGGAGCGGCTGTATCTCCGGCGCTTTCACCGAACCGGGTTTTCTGGATGCGTTCAAGGCAGCCGGTTTCCACAGCGTGCGCGTGCTGGAGCGCCAGGCGGAGCCGTGGCGCACCGTGGACGGTATCGACTTTCGTTCGGTAACGCTGGAAGCGTTCAAAGACGCGCACGGGGCGAACCGCGCGCACAGCCCGGCCGAAACCACGAGCTGCTGCGGACCGGACGCTTCCTGCTGATGAGCCAGGTCGCGCTAGCATCAGCGAAGTTCGAAGATCCGCGCGTTACCGCCAAAGGCGAGACGCGGGCGTCGGTCGTTCTTGGTGAGTTGGAGACGCTCTGGTTCAACACCGGCACCCTATGCAACATCGAGTGCGCGAACTGCTACATCGAATCGAGCCCCACCAACGATCGCCTCGCGTACCTCACCAGCGCCGAGGTGGGCGCCTATCTCGATGAGATCGAACAGCTCCAACTGAGCACGCGGGAGCTCGGCTTCACGGGCGGCGAGCCATTCCTCAACCCGCAATTCCCCGACATGCTCGCGGATTCACTGGATCGAGGCTACGAAGTGTTGGTGCTCACCAACGCGATGCGCCCGATGATGAGGCCTGCAGTACGCGATCGGCTGCTGCAGCTCCAGGCCCAACACGGCGAACGATTTACTCTGCGCGTCAGCCTCGATCACTACACGCGGATGCTTCACGACACGGAACGCGGCGCCGGCGCCTGGCAAGCCGCGATCAAGGGCATGCGCTGGCTGGCGACCAACGGTTTCCGCCTGTCCGTCGCCGGGCGCAGCTGCTGGGGCCAGAGCGATGAGAGGGCCCGTCAGGGTTACGCGCGACTGTTCGAGGATGAGCAGTTCCCCATCGACGCCGCGGACCCGTCGCAGTTGGTCATCTTCCCGGAGATGGACGAGCGCGTTGACGTGCCCGAGATCACTGTCGACTGCTGGAGCATCCTCGACGTCGACCCCACCACGATGATGTGCGCCAGTAGCCGCATGGTGGTCAAGCGTCAGGGCGCGACCGCGCCGACCATCCTGGCCTGCACCCTGCTGGCCTACGACGCTCAGTTTGAACTGGGCGAGACACTGGCGACCGCCACGGACACGGTACAGCTGAACCACCCTCACTGCGCCAAGTTCTGCGTCCTGGGTGGCGCTTCCTGCTCTGCTGCAAGCTAGAGACCACCGCCGTCGTCACGCGTTGTTCGCACAAAATGGAACGCGATCTCCTGGGTCTCGCCGTCGTCGCCGGGACCGGCAATTGTCGCGGTGAAGGAGTCCTGCGCGGTCCGCCAATAGGTGATCCGTTGAGGGAAATCGTGCGTCGGGTTCTCGAAGACGGCCTCGGTGTCGGTCTGGGCGACCAGGCGGAATCCGGCGGGATAGTCGTTCTGGCGCGGTCGGGCGATCAAGAAGACATCCGCGCCCATGCGCACCAATAGCAGCGACTCCAACTGAACCTCTTCGGTGCCGTCGAGCGGAATTACCACCGACTCGCCCACCAGACCGCCGCCGGGCAATCGGGCCCAACGTTCGATCGACAGGCCGCGGCGGGTTGTGCGCTGCCACTCGCCTTCGAGCCAGGCAAGGCCATCCAGTTCACTCTGCGCCGACGCCGACGCCGACCCGACCCCAATCAGCAGCGCCAATGACGCGGCCGACAGAACCAGAAGCGACGCAGTGCCAAGCGTGACGACACCTCCGCGCGTCAACACCGTCAGCTCACGGTTTCCGCGTCGACCGTTTCGTCGCTTTGACGGTGTCCATCGAAAACCCCGTTCGGTTGGGTAAATCGCACGGTCGTTACGGCCCCGGCGTCGTCCATAAGAAACTCGACGCTGAAGCCTTCGGCGCCCAAGATCGTGAAGGTCGTGCCGCCCTTGGGAGCCAACTCGAACGTTGGCTGGCCGGTAACGGTACCGAACAGTGTGGCGTCACGGAGTTCGACCGTGATCACCTGCGAAGCCATCTTGTACACCCCGGCGAACCGCTCCAGGAACTCCGGATCGGACAGTCGATCCTCGGCTAGCCTCGTGAAGGGGATCGGTGGCAGGGACGGCTCCATCACCACCAATAATTCGGTGATGGCGCCGGTACCATCCATGCGGAACTGGGCCTTGGTCCCATCGAGCTGAGCGTCGTCTTCGTCGGCCTCGAACACGTCGTAGTGCCAGTGCGACAGCGACGCCGTCATGCCGTTGTACTCAACGTGGAGCCGCTCGTCCTCGAGGGTAATCGCAACCTGGCTGTAGCCTGGGTGTGCGTACTTCCCGGCGTAGTCCTCGAGCGGGTGCGACGGGGCCGTGTCCGCAACGCGACCGGCACCCTCTTCCGCCTCGGCTTCGGCCTCGGCGGCTGTCTCCTCCGCCGTGGTGACCGCCGCGAGCGAGCGCTCCAGATAGCCGCCGTCGTCCAACCCCAGGACCCGATCGATCACGGTGCGCGCCACTGCCGTCGGCAGCGGGTTCATGCCCGCGCCGTTGGTGTAGACCACCACGCCGAAGTCCTCCAGGGGTAGCAGGGCGACCCACGAGATGAACCCGTCGATGCCGCCCCCGTGCTGCACCAGGAAGTGCCCGCGGTGCGATTCGATCGACCACCCCATACCGTAGCCTAGCGTCAGCACCCGTTGGCTGCTCGGATAAGCCGAGATCGCCATGTGCGGCGTGTGCATCTGGCGCAGCGTGGCCTGTTCGATCAAGCGTTCGCCGTCGAGCTCGCCGCCGCCCAGTTGCAGCCGCAGCCACTGCGACATCTCGCCAACCGACGAGTTGATCGAGCCAGCGGGCCCCACAGCGTCTATGTTGCGGAAGGGAATGTGCGTCGCCTCACGCTTGTCGACGTTGTACGGCTCGGCGTGGTCCGCATCGTTCTTCGAAGTCTCCACCGAGAAGTTGGTGCGGCTCATCTCGAGCGGATCGAAGACGCGCGTCCGCACCAGCTCCTCCCAACTCGATCCGGTGATCCGCTCCGCCAGGTAGCCGGCGGTCATGAACATGAGGTTCTGATACTGGAACTCCTCGCCCAGGTCGCGCGTCGGCTCGAGATAGGCGAGCCGTTGATAGAGTTCCTCTCGCGTGGCATCGGCACCGTACCAGGATAGGTCGTGCCGTGGCAGACCCGAGCTGTGGATCAGCAGATCGCGCACCTTCAGATGCTGCGTAGCGTACTCGTCGAACATACGAAAGTCCGGCAGATACTCGATGACCGGGGTATCCCAGTCGAGTCTGCCCTCGTCCACCAGGGTGCCGAGGATGAACGCGGTAAAAGCCTTGGAGGTCGAGCCGATGGCGAACAGAGTCTCTGGCGTCGCGGCCAGATCATTCTCGACATCGCGCTTGCCGTAGCCCTTGGCGAAGACCAACTGATCGTTCGCCACCACCGCGACGGCCAAGCCGGGAATCCCGAAGTCCGCCAGCGCCTGCTCGATGATCGGATCGATACCTTCGAGTGCAGCGCGCGCAATCGCGGCGCGGTTCTCACCGCGAGTCAGCGTGAAAGGAAACGTTTGTCCGCCCTGCGCGAAGTCACCTGTAATCGTGTCGCCATCGCGCTTGCCCGTGAACGTCGGGTCGCCTGGCACGTCGGGCATTCTGAAGGAAACGTCAGCGCCATCGACAGCAACATCAGCGAGCACGTAGTCCGAGAGCTGTTGGGCAGGAATGGAAATATCACCGCTCCAACCGGCGGTATCTTCGAGCAGATCAACGTCGATCGCCAGGGCAGAACCTGGGATCTCGATCTCGCCGGACCAGTGCCCGGCCGCGGAATCTTCCTCCTGGGCCACGGTTGGCTGGCCGAAGGCAACGACGAGTAGCAGAACGACGCACAGGACACTTCGCTTCACGAGGGCAACTCCTCAGGCTGGGAGGTCCGAACATGCCGCCACGCGGTTCGCGGCACAACACTGCGTGCAAGTTCACCACGAAGCTGCCGCCGTTGCCACGAGTCAGCCCCGAGGTCACCGGAGACCCTACCGTGGAGCGCCTGGAACGTGCCGCTCCACCGCTGCAGTACGCGCCCGATCGCGGGTGTAGGCTTGCGGTCACCATGAGAGTTTCGCCCCGTCCACTTCCGGCCCGAGGAATCTGATGGACCACCGTTTCGCCCGGCGCGCGATGCTGTTACTTGTTGCTCTCGCCACGATGAACAACGCGCCAGCCGTGGCGCAGGGCGAGGCGGCTGACGGGCCCGGCGACGTCGGGGCCGCCATCGGCGCGATGCGCCTGCGCAGCATTGGCCCGGCGTTCATGGGCGGGCGCATCGCCGATATCAAGGTGCACCCTGAAGACGACAGCACCTGGTACGTTGCGGTCGGCTCGGGCGGCCTGTGGAAGACGACCAACGCCGGTGTCACGTGGACGCCGATCTTCGATGATCAGCCGTCGTACTCGATCGGTACTGTGACGATCGATCCAGCCAATCCCGACGTCATCTGGGTCGGTACCGGAGAGAACGTCAGCGGCCGCCATGTCGCGTGGGGCAGCGGCGTGTACAAGAGCCTCGACGGCGGCGGCTCGTGGCAGCAGATGGGGCTTCCCTCCTCGGAGCACATCGGCAGGATCCTCGTCGATCCGCATGACAGCGACACGGTGTTGGTCGCAGCCGAAGGGTCGCTGTGGACCGCTGGCGGAGAACGCGGCGTCTACAAGACCTCCGATGGCGGGGAAACCTGGGCCGCGGTGCTCCAAATCGACGAGAACACCGGCGTAACCGATATCGAGTTCGACCCCTCGGACGCCAACACCATCTACGCGGCGGCGTACCAGCGGCGGCGCCACATCTGGTCGCTTCTGGGCGGCGGCCCGAACTCGGGGATTTACAAGTCGACCGACGGCGGCGAGACCTGGCGACACATCACGCGCGGCCTGCCAGGCGGCGACATGGGCAAGATCGGCCTGGCAGTCACGAGTGCCGACGCCGATCTCGTGTACGCCACGATCGAGGCCGACGCTGACGAGCGCGGCCTCTATTTCTCCAGCGACAAGGGCGAGAGCTGGGAGCGCCGTAGCTCATACATCTCGGGTGGCACGGGGCCGCACTACTACCAGGAGATCGAGGCCTCGCCGACCGACCCCGACCTCGTGTACCAGATGGACGTATTCTTGCACGTGACCCGTGACGGCGGCAACAGCTTCGACTTTCTCGGTTCGGGCGGCGACAAGCACAGCGACAACCACGCCCTGTGGATCGACCCGGACGATGGCGAGCATCTCCTCGCCGGCACCGACGCGGGCCTGTACGAGACGTTCGACGAGGGAACAACGTGGCGTCACTTCCCGAACCTGCCGGTGTCCCAGTTCTACAAGGTCGCTGTAGACAACAGCGAGCCCTTCTACAGCATTCTCGGCGGCGCGCAGGACCTCGGCACGCTCCTCGGACCATCAAGAACGTTGAACACCGAAGGCGTCCGCAACCAGGACTGGACGGTTCCGCTGGGTGCCGACGGCTACGGCGTCGCCTTCGACCCCGATGACCCCGACACCATGTACATGGAGACGCAGGTCGGGAACCTCCAACGCGTCGATCGG
>JAJCXS010000155.1 GCA_029263335.1 Acidobacteriota bacterium
CCGTCGCCGCTGTCGGCGTATCGCGGCTTCTTCGGCAGCCGGCCGTTCTCGCGCTGCAACGAGGCCCTCATCGGCTCCAATCTCGAACCCATCGACTGGGCTCCGGAACAACCAGCCTAGGCGCGAGTTCGCTCGGCACCGGCTGCCGGGCTGAACACCCAGGACGACGGTCCGAGGGCAGCTCGCAGTTCAGCGGCCCTGTCGCGCTCGCAGACCGCCACCATGCAACCGCCGAAACCTGCCCCCACCACACGCGCGCCCGCCGCGCCCGCCGCCAGCGCTCGCTTGACCAGTATGTCCACCGCCGGATGGCTCACCTCGTAGTCATCACGCAGACCCCGGTGCGAGGCGTTGAGCAACTCGCCGAGAACGGGCAGGTTGCCGCTCCTGAGCGCCTGGACGGCTTCTTCGACACGCCGTGCCTCGGCGAACACGTAACGCGCTCGGCGCCGCAGCACCGCATCGTCGAGCTCACATACCGCAGCGCGACGGCCCGGTTCGACATCAGCCAGAAGTCCGTGCTCCGCCACGCCAAGATGACGAGCAGCCGCCAGACACTCATGTACACGGGCGTTGTAGGCCTCGCGGGCCGACCCCGACTTGGCCGCTCGTACGCCGGAGTGCGCCACGACCACGGCGATGTGAGGAGGCATCGGCACGGGCGTCGCTCGCACCGGACGGAAGTCGATGCGCAGCGCGTGACCTGGCAGGCCGAGCAAGGCGATGGCCTGGTCCATGCCTCCCGACAGCGTGCCCACGTAGCGTTCGGCAAGCCGGGCCTCTTCCGCCAGCGCGGCACGATCCCCGACCTCGCCCAGCGCAAGAAACGCAGCCACCACCAGCGCCGAGGACGACGACAGGCCCGCCTCGGCCGGCACTGTCCCTGCAACGACGAGTTCCAGACCCTCTTCGGGAGGGCGACGGCGCGCGGCTGCGACCACGTAGTCGACCCATGTTCCCCTGGGTGATCGAGACGCGATCGTGTCCAGAGGGATGCTCTCCGCCGCATACTCCTCGGGCGCGATGCTGCGCACCATGAGCGTCGGCGCAGCGCGTGGCACAGCCGCGATCCAAATGCTCCTATCGATCGCCATCGGCAACACCGGAAAACCGTTGTAGTCGGTGTGCTCGCCGATCAAATTCACGCGCCCCGGCGCGCGCACCACGACCGTCGCGTCGGGCAGCGCTTCCAGCAGACGGCTTCGCATCGCCGCACCATAACCCGCGGAGCGCTGGCGACGCGCCCGCGAGCGCCCTCGATGGGTCTAGAATGCGCGCAGCTTCAACTGTCACCGTGGACAAGCTATGTACCTGACTCTCGTCGCGGCCGCCGTTATCCCGGCATCACGCCTCGCGCTCGACCTCGAACACGAGCCCCCCGGCGGGCAAGGACGAGAAGGCGGAACGGGACCCGCGACCTCGCGTGTGGGCACGTGAGTTCAAACGATCGTGTGGCGCCACAACTACGAGCGGAAGCGCGCATCCTCTGCATTCGCCTGTCGGCGATGGGTGACACGCTGCTCACGTTCCCGGCGGTAGCTGCCCTGCGGCGAAGATATCCGCGCGCCCACATCGCCTTTCTCACCGACGCGCGCTACGCGGAGTTGCTGCAGGGCAACGAACATGTGGATCAGGTGGTGTTGCTCGATCGTGTGGCGCTCAAGGGCCTCCGCCCTGCCGGTATCGGCAGTCTGTTCGGCGACGTCGTGAGACCGCTGGTAAGCGGGCGGTGGGACGCCGTGATCGATTTTCAGTCGTACACCGAAACCGCGTTCATCGGAGCGCTGACCCGAGCCACCACGCGCGTGGGAAGACGCTACAAGACGACCGCGAGCTGGCTGTACTCCCAGTGGATCGACAGGCCCCATCCCGAGTCCTACATGCCATTCGCACACCTCGACACTCTGGCCACCGTGGGTCTGATCGACGAGGTGCCCGTCGAACTGGGCCGGTACTTCCGCGTGCCCACGCCCGCTCGTGAGGCGTGGGCGGCGCATGGGGTGGAGCTCGGTCTGCCCCCCACGTCTTCCCGCGTCGGTCTGTTTGTCGGCGCAGCACAGGAGAACCGACGCTGGCCAGCGGAACATTTCGCGCGCCTGGCGATCGAACTCGATCAGCACTCGCCGTCACCACTCGCCTTCTTGGTCCTGGCAGGACCCAACGAAGGGGGTGTCGCCGACGCCGTCATCGCCGCCGCCGCTGGCAGCGCCATCGAGGGACGCCTCGCAAGAGGCCATACGGCCAACCTGCTGGAATTAGCAGCGGCACTCGAGGAGTGCGACCTCGCGGTATGCAACGACACCGGACCGCTACATCTGGGCATCGCCGTAGGTACGCCCAGCTGCGGTATCTACCGCCGCCCCCTGCCCCACTTTCTGGCACCGCCGCCGCATCGGTGCATCGTGGCCGCCAACAGGCAAGTACGTCTTGTCGAAGTAGCCGAGGTGCGGACCGCGGCCCTCGAACTCCTTGATCGCCGGCGCTGAGAGTCACCCCCCAGCGCCGGCGAGGGTCGGAGGCCGCGCTCAGTCTGCTCGCAGCGAGGTAGCCGGGTCCAAACGCGACGCACGGCGCGCTGGCACATAGCAGGCAAGTATCGACACGCCCAGCAGCAATCCTGAGATGGCGATCAAGGTCGGCGGGTCGGCGGGGGTCACGCCGACGAACAAGCTCTGCGTGGCCCGCGTCAGTGGAATCGCGATCACCAGGCCGATGACGATACCCGCCCCCGCCAAGGCCGTGCCGCGGCCCACTACCTGCTTGAGGATCTGTCCGGAGGTAGCCCCGAAAGCGAGCCGGACACCAAGATCTCGCGTCTGCTGGCGGACCGCGTTCGAGAGCACGCCGTACAGGCCGATGGCAGCCAGCACCAGCGCGAAAGAGCCGAACAGGCCGATGAGAATGAGCAGGAATCGCGCCGGCGCGAGAGCGTCGTCGATGTACCCCTGCATCGGGCGCACGGCAAACAACGGTACCGCGGGATCGACGCTGGCAACCTGCTCGCGGATGGACGAGAAGACCTGGTCGGGGTCGACAGACGTTCGCACGGCGAAGGCCGCGCCGCCAAAAGAGATGATGTGGTGGGGTAGGTACACGGTGCGTCGGCTGGGCGCTTCCAGGCCGCCATCGTCGCGCACGTCTGCCACCACACCAATGACTTCGGCATCGATCTGGCCCGGCGGACCGCCCGGGAACGTGGGCATGCGCAGCGAGATGCGCTTGCCCAGGGGGTTCTCGCCCGGGAATGTGTGCTCCGCGAGCTGAGTGTCTACCAGCACGAGGTTTTCGTTGTCGTCGAGTGAATCGAAATCACGACCCTGGAGAATCGGCGTGCCCATGGCATCGAAGAACCCGGCTGTCACCCCACGGTAGTTCGCCTCGATGCCGGAGTCATCCTCGCTCATTGATTCCGTGCGAAAGGACCCGGTGAACAGGCCGCCGCTGAGCGGGAGCGCCGTTACCGCGCCCACCGACTCCACTCCGGGAAGCTGTTCGGTGTTGCGCACGACGGTACTGACGAAGTTCTGCCGAGCCTCGGCGTCACGGTACTGGGCACCGGGCAGCTGCACCTGGAAGGTCAGGACGTGGTCCGGCCGGAAACCCGGGTCGATTCCGTTCAGATGGCCAAAGCTGCGCAACATGAGGCCCGCGCCGACCAACAGGACCAGCGAGAGGGCCACCTCGCCAACCACGAGAACACCGCGCATTCGCGACCGCCCCCGGGTTCCGCCGCCGGTGCCGCGCTCGTTGAGAGCTAGATTGCCGCGTACGCCCGACAACGCCAACGCGGGCGCCAGACCAAAGAGTACGACCGCGGACAGCGTAGCGACGACCGCGAACAGCAAGACGCCTGTACTGATACCGACTGTATCGGAGCGAGGCATGCCTCCCGGTTGTAGGGCCAGCAGAACGCGGACGCCCCAGCTCGCGACCAGGACGCCGAGGGCGCCGCCCACACTGGCCAGTACGACACTCTCGGTAAGCACCTGCCGGATGATGCGCCCGCGCTTGGCACCGAGCGCCGCGCGCACCGCGATTTCCTGTCGTCTCGATGTGGCACGAGCGAGCAGCAGGTTGGCAACGTTGGCGCAGGCGATGAGGAGCACGAAGCCGACCGCCCCCAACAGCGCCATGAGCGCAGGGCGAACCTCCCGCGAGACTTCCCCTCCCCAGGGAACGGCGCTCATGAAGATCTGGCTCCGATCGCTGCGCTCGTGATTCTCGCGCAGCTGACTCGAG
>JAJCXS010000156.1 GCA_029263335.1 Acidobacteriota bacterium
GCTTACCTGGGCCAGCACCGCAAGTGCACAGATCGATGTGCGCCTGGACCCACAAAGCCAGGGCGCGACCGATCGCATCACTAGGGCCAGGACCGACCTAGAGCAGGGCTGCGCTACCCGAGCAGGGCTACCCGGCTTCCCGAACATCATTGTGGACAACGCGGGTACCCCCGTCCACGAATTCAAGGACAAGACGGAGGTTCCAGCCCAATACGGTCCAGATCAGATTCCTAACAGCGCCTGCGGGGCCACGCCCGGGAACAGGTCCTTCGTTCTCCTCTTCCAACGTGCGCGGTCGGGCGGCAGCTGGTTCAATTGCCCCGAAGACGACACCACACTGCACGAGATTGTGGCCCACCTCTTGGAGGTTGGCCACACCTTTAACTTCACCGGCATCACCCGAGTTCCCACGATTACCAACGGCGTCCCCATGGACCGGGAGATCAACGACTGGGAGTGTGGTGAGGTTGACAAGGCAGGCGGCAAGCCCAATTACGATGATAACGGCGATGAAATAGGGCCACAGAACCCTTACCCCGGTTCGCCCATCCTCCTAGATATCGGTGGTCGTGGCGGCATCTGGACAACTGGTGTGGACGATCCCGTCCTGTTCGACATCGACTCCGAGGGCTTCGAGAGGACGATGACGTGGTCGGCTCCCGGTCGCGGTCAGGCATTCCTCGTACTCGATCTTTCCGGAAACGGTGCGATCGATGACGGGAGCGAACTGTTCGGAACAGGGACGTTCCTGGAGGACGAAGGGGTCCAGGCCGAACATGGCTTTGCAGCCTTGGCACAGTACGATTCGCCCGCGCGAGGAGGGAACGGTGACGGCGTCATCGATGCCAATGACGCCGTATGGTCACGATTGCGACTGTGGAGCGACGTGAACCACAGCGCGACGTCTCGCCAGCCAGAGATCCGAACGCTCGATCGACACGATGTCGTTGGTCTCGAACTCGATTTCGTCGAGACGGACAACCACGACGCTGAGGGCAACTGGCACCGCTTCAGGGGCTTCTTCCACAAGCGGACCAAGATCCGTGGCCGCTGGACCGTGACCCGCGAACTCATGGAGGACGTCTTCTTCCAGATCATCAAATAGACCCGGCCCCTGAATAGAAGGCGCCGGCCGCCCAGGACAAACACCGTTCTGCCAAAGCAGACGGACCAGGGGCGACCGGCGCCTTTCTCTATGGTAGCCGCTCGTCGGCACCCGGCCTACCTGAAGAACTCCACAACGCTCTTCGGCGACCAGTCGTTCCTGAAGATCCCGAACCCGTGGCCGTGTTCCTCCCGCCCGAGGTCCTCCGCCTCCTCCGTCTCCTGGTACAGCATCGCCGCTGCCCACCTGTCGTCGACGTCGTAGCGAGATTTCATCCGCGCGAACCGGGCGTGGAAGTTGTCGTCAGCGCTGCCCCTCAGGCCGTCGTTGTAGACGCGGCCGCCCGACCCGATGCCGAGGAACCCTCCCGCCTTGCTCTCCTGCCCCGTCACTCCCGTCTCGGTGATGGCCACGTCGGCGAGTCCGTAGTCATCGAACACGCGCCGGAGCCAGGCCATGCGAGCGTCGGCCTCGCTCCATCCCTTGTCGAAGTAGACGTGGACGGTACCGAAGGACGGCTTGGCGCCCGCGGCCGCGAGCTCCGACAGCACCCGCTGGAGCGTGTCGTCGTCGCTGTGCGTACCGCCCGGTGCACCGATGGGCAGGTCTGGGTGAGCGGAGCGCAGCGCGCGGATCAGTGGGGCAACGCCAGCCACATAGCCAGCCGCGCCGCCCACGACATACGGGCCGTGCGTCCACTCCGCATCGAACGTGACGCCGAGCAGTTTTCCGGGCGGCTCGACCTCACGGGTGCGGCGCGGGACACCGCGGCGCCTCTTGCCGACCTTCTTCGTTATCCGGTAGTCGAGTACTCGGCTGACCACCTCGACGATCCGCTCTGCGTGCTCCGGGCTCAGGTCGTCAGCGTGACCGATCAGCTGGATGTAGACGTCGTAGCCGCGGGTCATCGCCAGCGTTATCGAGGCCACCGCCCAATCCTCGTAGGAGATCCCCGAGCGCTCGTGCGTCTGCCAGAAGTGGTGCCCTACCTCGACGCGGAGCGTCTTCAGCAGCGGTAGGTGCTCGGCGAACCGGTCCAGCTTGGGAGCGTTCGGGGCGAACGAAATCAGTCCGTATCTCATGGTTCTGCCTCCAGGGGGTCGTCGATCATCCAGGCCAACGAAGTCCACGGGAGGGCCATTTCGGGCGCATGGACGCTACCGTCCAGGTCTAGTAAATCCCGCACGAATGGTGGTACAAGGGGCTCCGTCGGGGCGAGTTTTCGAGCCTCCGACAGGAAAAGGGCGGGCTGTTCGGCCTGCACGAGCGCGTTGGGGTACAAACCCAACAACGGTGCCGGGATTCCAACCCCGGTTAACCCGCTCGGCAGGAAACGTTCTGAACGGCCCGCCTTTCGTGTGCCCATTAATACACGATTCTCGCCAGCGTGTACACAAGCGTCCACGCGACAGGACGACCTCATGCCGCCGCCCAATCCTCTAGTGCCCACCGCACCTCGCCGAACCGCTTCTCCTCTAGGTTCCGGTACAGCTCAGCGCGCCGCCGCTCGTCAGCTGCCTTGATCTCCCGCTTGTCGTCCAGGGTCAGCTCTCCGCGGTCGTGGTCGGCGATCATGTGGCAATCGTGGCAAAGGATGAAGACGTTTTCGAAGGTGTCGGGGCCACGCCGGCCGCGGCTCAGGATGTGCGCCACCTGCAGCCGGCCGAGCCTGTGCGTACTCGTGGCCTGGGCGCTGCAGCGCTGGCAGTAGGGCCTGACGCTGTGTATCTCCCCTAGGAGCTTGGGGTCCTTTACTGCCTTGGGTGGCTTGGGGATGGGGCCGGGGGTGCCGAGGTAGACCATTAGCGTCGGACCTCCGATCGGTCGCGGTTATGCCCGTTCCGTCGGGTACCCTTGTGGGCATGAGTGTTCACGACGATGCGGATGTGCTGGAGGTGAACGGGCGTCCTGTCGGGTACGCGAACTCGGGGACGGTGCAGCAATACCAGGAGGCAGCACGCCGCGGTCCACCGCAGGACGTCCCGGAGATGCTGAAACTGCCGGTATGCGACTTTGACCTGCTCGCCTTCATGGAAGCGTCTAACGAGTCGACTGCCGCCAACCAGCCCCTGCGGTTTCGGCTTGGAGATAGAGATTTCCAGGGGGTCATCGATGGGAAGCCGCCAGTCAACTCGGGCGGTGAGCTCGGGATCGTGATTCTTCGGATCGTGACGGATCTCCGGAAGCCGTAGGCGTCCTTCCGGTCGTCGGTGGCGAGGCAGATGCTCATCGCAGTGCCTCGCTGATGGCTTCTTCGGTGGTCTCCTCGCTGGACGCCGCCCGGTGCCCAGGAGAGCCGGGCCCTACTCCGAGAAAGCGCGGATACTCGTTGTGCACATGGGCGACCACTTTTCGGAGTTGCCATACCTCATCAATCAGGGCCTCGATCGCGGGTCCCAGCTCGTGGTCACTCGCTTCGACGGCCCTCGACAGACGGTGCAGGTTTGCTGGTCTCCGGTCGTGTCTCATGCCGCGTCCTCGGCCTCAGCCGCCATGCCCTCCGCGGTGCCATCCCAGTAGCGAACCGGGAGGCCCAGCTCGGCCGCGATTCCGATCTCCGCCTGTACCCCCTTGGACTCTCTCCACCCCTCGATCGTCAGCACCCACAATGCAGAGCAGCGAGTCAGGTAGGTGCGATCGAACTGCTCCCAGAAGTCCCACCCTTTCGGCAGGTCGCACTCGAGGGCGATCGGGTGGGTGTGGGAGATCGGCGAGAACGGGTGCAGCCCTGCCTGCATCATCAGCCCGGCCGCGGCGGCAGCCTCGCGAAACCGCTCCTCGCGAATCTCGGGGTCAGGGTCGCTGTAGGGAGAGGCCAGGTAGATCAGTTCGTTCGCCTTGCTCATGCTGCGTCCTCGTCGTCAAAAAGGGAGCCCTGGGCTTGCTGTCGCCGCGCTGCAGGGTTCAGCCACAGCACCTCGGTGCGAGCGGTAGCGCCATCGCCTACTGCTGCGCGCTCGGTCGACCACCACGCGCCATAAAGGTCGTCGTAGAGGTCGCTTCGGTAGCCGCTGAGCACAACCATTCCCTCCACCTGGTGGAGAACGCCGGCCAGATCGGCGTGATCGTTGTCACTCAGCTCGTGTACGTAGCCGCGGGTCTCCTCGCTGGCCCATCGCAGGCTTGTCCGTGTCTCGTGTACGTAAGGAGGGTCGGCATAGATCAGCGTTGTGGGGCTGTCCTGTTGGACGATGACGTCGAGCGCTGGACGGTTCTCGATAACGACGCCGCGAAGCCTGTCGATGATCGCCGGCAGCTTGCCGGGGTAGTTGCGCCAGTCGTGTGCCGGCGTCGTTGAGCACCGTTGGTTCGTGGCACGAAATCCGGTCGGGAAGTTGCGGTTGTGGGCCGCTGATCCGAACCCCATGAGGCAGCGCGCCACCAGGCGCCGGGCGCGTTCGACGGGATCGTCGGTGTGCTCGTAGCTGACAACGAACTCGTCGCGCGCAAACGGGGTCAACTCGAGGCGGCGAATCAGCGCGGCGCTTTGGACGTCGTCCTGCAGCACGCGGAACAGGTTGACCACCTCGCCGTCGAGGTCGTTGTAGACCTCCGCGTAGGCGCGAGACTTCCGCAGCAGCACCGACGCGGCTCCGCCATAGGGCTCCACGTAGGTCCGGTGGTCGGGTAGGTGCTCGATGATCCATGGGGCGAGCCGCCACTTTCCGCCGTGGTAGCGGATGACCGGTCGTGCGGGCGCCCTCATGCCGCCCGCCCCAGGACCGTCTCGGCCAGCTCCTCCCGGCACAGGGCGCGCATGGTCTTGACAGAGATGGCGTTGCCGATCTGCTTCACGATGTCGCCCTTGGTCCCCTTGAACTCGTAGCCGGGGTGAAATCCCTGCGCGGCGGCCAGCTCGTGCGGCTGCAGCATCCGGAACCGGATATCGAGTAGCGCCTCGCCCGCCTGTACGGGTTCGATCAGTGAGTGCGCGCCGCTGGTAGCGATCGTCGGAATGGGTAGCCCGACAGGCCGTGCCGCTCCGCCGGAAGCTTGGGACAGTACGAACGGCTCACACAGCGCGTGGTGGGCGCCGGACGTGCAGACCGTGGACAACGGGTCGTCGAGCGATGCCGCGTCTTGGTTGTTGCGTAGCTCGACGAGAAACGGCTCAACGACACCCATCTCCCCGCGATTCGCGCAGGTAACCGTCGGCAGCGGCTCGCCGACATCGTGGGTCCTGCCCCCATGGGTCAGGCTCATCAGGAACGGCTCGCACACCCCGATCGGGTTGCTGGTTACCGCCTGGAGTGGGTCGTCGATCGAACGCGTGCGTGGCTCCTGTCCCTTGCGCTCCCCGTAGAACGGGACGATGAACGGCTCCACCAGGCCGAGACGGTCCTTGGTCGTGATTGTCGGTATCGGCTCGTCGACAGACCGGGCGCCGCCGGTGCCGTTGTACTGCACCAGGAAGGGCTCCAGGTCGATGCCCCAGTAGCGGCGCGCGCCGGCCGCGATCCGTGCGAGCGTCTTCGGCCGCAACGGCGTCTTGCGCGTGAAGATGCTCTTGCCTTCGAGGGACCAGTCAATGATTTCGCGCGCCGGGCGCCACGGCTCGGTGGTGCGTAGCAGGTCGTCTCCCCCGTGCTGGCTGTGCGTTGGCTCCGGCCACCGCATCGGCCCGCCCGTCCGGTGGCGCCGGCACTGGATGAACAGCCGTCGGCGGGACTGGGCCTCGCCGTAGTCGGCCGCGTTGAGCACGCGCCACTCGACCCGGTAGTTCATCGCCTCGAGCATCGCGACGAACGCACGGAACGTCTCGCCCTTCTTGCTCTTGATCGGCCTGCCCTGCACATCGCACGGCCCCCATGAGAGCAGCTGAGACACGTTTTCAATCAAGACGACGTCGACGCGGAGGATGTCGAGCCAGCGCAGGATATGGAACGGGCTCGCCCGCTTCTGGTCGTTCACGGGGCGGCCGCCGCGCGCCTGTGAGAAATGCGTGCATTCGGGCGCGGCGATCAGCAGATCCAACTTGCCGCCCGGCACCGCCTCACGCGGATCAAGCGTCTCCACCGGCGCGCAGTGCGCCCTGTCCGCATGGTCCGGGTGGTTGAGCTTGTGCGTGGCGATCGCCAGGTCCCAGTGGTTGACCGCGACCAGATCCAGGTCAACGCCGAGATCTCCGCACGCGTCCACGAGTCCGGAGCTTGCGCCCCCGGCGCCGGCGAACAGGTCGGCAGCCATGACGGCGCTCATGGCCGGTCACCCATGCAACCTGACGCGACCAGCGATACCAGGAAAATACCAATCCTGGCCATAACAATGGGGTCTAGCGGGACCCCAGAGCCCCTAACCATAGGGGCTTGTATGGCCATAGGATTACGGCCCGAAACATGATCGCCGGATGGTAACCCGCCCCCGTCAGCCGCGTGCTGCTGGCGCAGCTCGGTGCGGTGCCGCGATCCTGGGGCGGCCGACTGGTAGAATCGCTGGTGAACTGGCGCGGCACTTCCTGGCCGGCCTTAGCGTGGTCCCAAACAATTTGGCGGATAGGTTTGCGTCTCAACGTCGTCGTTCCGGTTCATAACGAGATTGCCGCGATGCCGGCGGTCCTTCGCCGCCTTCGCCGCCTCGAGGAAACTCCCGGCGTCGACGTCGTCGTGGTAGATGGCGGCAGTGACGACGGCGGCTACGATCTGTTGACCCATAGCGAACTGACCTGCATCAGCGCCCCGCGCGGCCGCGCAAGCCAAATGAACGCCGGCGCCGGTGCCGGCCGCGGCGACGTCATCCTCTTCCTGCATGCCGACACCGAACTGCCGCCCGACGCCTGTTCGCAAATCGAGGCGGCGGTCAATGGCGGCGCCGTCGGTGGTTTCTTCCGCGTCCGTCTCGACTCCGAGCGACCATTGTTGCGCCTGGTCGGCTCGATGATCACGGCGCGTAGTGGCCTCACCGGCGTCGCGACCGGCGATCAGGCCATTTTTGTGACCCGTGAGACTTTCGTCCAACTGGGCGGCGTCCCTCCCCTGCCCCTGTTCGAGGACGTTGAACTGTGCACGCGTCTGCGCGGTCTCGGCAAAATCGTCCGTCTCGCCGGGACCGTCACCACGTCCGCCCGCCGCTGGGAAAACCACGGCCCCTGGCGAACGATCCTGCAGATGTGGCTGCTGCGGGCGGGTTACACGCTCGGCCTGTCGCCGCGCGTGTTGGCGCGCTACTACGAGGCCACACGATGAACGGCGCGCTCGAGGCTGTCCTGCGCGCGCGCCCGGCGCTGATTCTCTGGCGTCACGTCATTCAGGCGCTGCTGGTACCGACGATGCTGGGCTTCGGAGTCTTCACCTTCCTGTTCCTGATGCGCTTCCTTCTTCGCATCTCGCAGTTATGGATCGTTCACGGGGCCGAACTGCAGACCGTTCTCTGGGCGGTCGTGTACAGCCTGCCGCACATCATGGTCTTGACGATCCCGATGGGCCTCCTGGTTGGAAGCCTCATCGCCTTCGGGCGCATGTCGGCCGACTTCGAGATCGTCGCTCTGCGCGCCGCCGGGGTCAGCCTGCTGCACCTGTTGCCGCCGGTGTTGATCGCGGCCACCATCCTCTGGGCCGCGACCAGCTGGGTGTACATGTCGATGATGCCGTGGGGAAACACGAGCCTCCTGGAAATGCAGTGGCAGACCTTCACCCAGCGGGCCTTTTCCAATGAGGTCAAACCCCGGGTGTTCAACGACGACTTCCCCAACCTTGTCCTTTACGTCGAAGACATCGTCGATCAAGGCCGTGAGTGGCGCGGAGTGTTTGCCGCACGAACCGACGCCGACCCGCCCACCATTCTGCGCGCCGAGCGTGCCATCCCGCGCATCGACGAGGACGGCCGGCGCACTTATCTGGAGATGATCAACGGCGTCGTCATTGCGGCGCAGGATGACCCGGCCGACGTCACCGTTACCTTGTTCGACAGCCGGCGGGAACTCGTATGGTCCGAGAACGACTCGCTCCTCGGCCAGATCGGCAAGGATGGCCGCTCCATGAGCCTTGCCGAGCTGCGCAGCGCCATCGCCGCGCGGCAGAGCAATGGGGAGCCCGCCTGGGACCTGCAGGTCGAGGTGCACAAGAAGTTCGCCTTCCCGTTCGCCTGCATCGTCATGGGCATCATCGCGCTACCGCTGGGAATCTCGACACAGCGACAAACCACCGCGAGCGGCTTTGCCATCGGAACCTTCGTGATCGTCGTCTACTACGTCTTCGCTCAAAATGGCGAGCAGCAGGCCGACGTGGGACAGGTAGCACCGTGGCTGGGGGTCTGGGCCGGCAATATCGTGCTCGGAATCGCTGCCTTGGTGCTGCTATGGAAGAAGAGCCGCGAGGTCGACTTCGGCATCTGGCGACGACTCGAACCGCTGTGGCTGCAATCGTGGGACAGCCTGCGGGGTTGGTATGTGGAGCGCGTCCTGCATCGCTCGGCGCGGCGACGACGAGGCCGCAAGGGGGCGTCATTCCCGCGCACCCTGGACCGTCTGGTCATGCAGAACTACGTGACGATCTTTGCCCTGACCTTCGCGGCGTTCATCGCCATCTTTGCGATGGGCACATGGATCGACAAGGCGTCGTATGTGGCGCATCCCGAACTCATCCCCGAATACCTCCGCTACTTCATGTGGGAGAGCGTCTTCGACGTGACTCCCATGGCTGCTGTAGTAACCGTCCTGGCCGTCTTCAGCCTGATGTCAAAGCACGGCGAGATCGTCGCAGCGCTGGCGGGCGGCGTGTCCCTGTACCGCCTCATGGTCC
The DNA here is from genome assembly GCA_029263335.1 of Acidobacteriota bacterium. GTDB lineage: Bacteria > Acidobacteriota > UBA890 > UBA890 > WLXD01 > WLXD01. The sequence goes on from JAJCXS010000156.1 coordinate 8,842, forward strand.
CGATCCTGGTGCCGGCGTTCGCACTGACCGTCGGCCAGTACGCGCTGCAGGAATACGTCCTGCCCTACACGACCCAGCAGGCAAAAGCGGTGGCCGAAGTGATGCACCCGCCCAACACGGTCACGCTGCAGCAAGACCAGACCTGGGTCTTCGCCGAAGGCGGCGTCGTCTACCACTTCGCCGAATTTCTCGAGGAACGCTCGCAGTTCCTGGGACTACGCGTCTACTACCTCGGCGATGACAGCTCCGTCGCCCGCATGGAGTACGCGTCGATCGCGGAGTGGAGAGATGGCGTATGGCAGGCTCGCGACGGCTGGCGTCGGCACTTCCTCCGTACCGGGAACCAGGTAAGTCCAACGCCATTGGAAGAGTTCAGTTTCGCCCGCATGGACCACCTCGACCGCGATCCCGACTACTTCCGCGAGAATGAGTTGCTGCCGGAACAGATGACCATGCTCGACCTGCGCGAACACATCGAGCTGCTCGAGCAACAGGGCTACGAGACCCACCGGGCGTGGGTGGACCTGAACATGAAGGTGGCGACACCAGCCATCGTCTTCGTCATGACCATCGTTGGTGTGCCGTTCGCCTTCCGTATGGGGCGCCGCGGTGCGCTCAGCGGCGTTGCGGTAGCGGTCGCCCTCGTGGCGGTCTACTGGATCGCCTTCGGCGTCTTCCAGGCGTTCGGGTACGCCAACCAGTTACCGCCGCCCCTTGCGGCGTGGGCTCCCCACTTGCTGTTCCTGTCCCTGGGCACCTTCCAGGCCCTGGGCGTACGCACCTAGAGCCTGGACGCAGAGCGCAGATGTCTCTCTCCGCCTAGCCGACGCTTCCCGGCATGTCCGCCTCGGACAGATCGAGGAATCGGCGCACATCGTCCGCCATCTTCGTCGACTCCCAGGGGAAGCCATCGCGGCCGAAGTGGCCGTAGGCTGCTGTCTGCTGGTAGATCGGGCGGCGCAGGTCGAGATGCTCGATCATCCCCTTCGGGTCGAGGGGAAACACCTCGCGCACCGCATCGACGATACGCTGCTCGTCGACGCGCTCGGTTCCCCGGCCGTGGACCATGATCGAGACAGGATCGGCAACACCGATGGCATACGCGAGTTGCAGCTCGAGACGCTCGGCGACTCCGGCAGCCACCAGATTCTTGACGATGTAGCGCGCCATATATGAGGCCGTGCGATCGACCTTGGTGCAGTCCTTGCCCGAGAAGGCGCCGCCGCCGTGGCTGCCGACGCCACCGTAGGTGTCGACGATGATCTTGCGGCCGGTCAAACCACAGTCACCCTGGGGACCGCCTGTGACAAAGCGCCCCGTCGGGTTGATGTGGTACACGGTGTTCTCGTCGCGCAGTTCCTCTGGAACGATCGGCTTGATCACCTTCTCCAGAATGTCTTCCTGGATCACGCTGGTGGATACTTCGTCGCCATGCTGCGTGCTCACCACCACCGTGTCGACACGGCTGGGTCGGCCGTTGACGTACTCCACCGTGACCTGCGACTTACCGTCGGGGCGCAGATAGTCGAGGGTGTCGTCCTTGCGCACATCGCTCAGCCGACGACATAGCCGATGGGCCAGTGTGATCGGCATCGGCATGAGTTCTTCGGTCTCAACCGACGCATAGCCGAACATCAGTCCCTGGTCGCCGGCTCCGCCGGGATCCACGCCCATCGCAATGTCGGGCGACTGCTCGTCGATACTGGTGATCACCCCGCAGGTATCCGCATCGAATCCATACTTGGCGCGCGTGTAGCCGATGTCTCGGATCGTCTTGCGCACAAGGCTGGGGATGTCCACGTACTGATTCGTCGTGATTTCTCCGGCAACGATTGCCAAACCGGTCGTAACCATCGTTTCGCAGGCCACCCGACCCATCGGGTCGTTCGCCATGATGGCGTCCAGTACGGCATCCGACACCTGGTCGGCGATCTTATCGGGATGGCCCTCGGTAACGGACTCGGAGGTCAGGAGGTAGCTTCGATTGTCCATGGTGCTCGTTGTTCCGGGAGGGGTCGCGAAAGGTCGTTGATACGATCGACAGGGCCGCTGAAAACGCGGTCCGACGGGGGCGCGGTGAAGAACCTACCGAAGCGTACACGCGGCCTGTCAGACGGTCAATTTGGCTTTTGCACGAGACTCTGAGCCAAGGCCCGTTCCCCTTCTGTGTCGGTTACCACGCCGTCGATTCTGGCCCGCCGCAGCGACCGCAACACCTCGCCCACAGCGGGTCCGTCAGCGCATCCGAGTGCCAGAATTGCATCCCCGTCGAGGACAGGCACAACGTGTCGATCACGGCGCAGGTACACCGCGACAGCTTCGCGCAGCGGAGACTCTGGCATTCCGGCGGCTCCGACCATAACGACCTCCGCGCTCAGGTCATCCAGGGCATCGGTCACCGCGCTCGGTGGCGCATCGGCCGGCAGAGCCTCCAGTTGTTCCAGGGCAAGACGCCAGGACTCCCCGCTATCGACAACAACCCGTTGGGCTTCCCGCGAGAGCTTGAGGCGCCGCACCAGGTCCCATCGCTCCTGCGGAGCGAGGTCGGCGGCCATGGTCGACAGCACCAACCACGCGACCACCTCGCCCGGCTGGTCGGCCACGCTATCGGCCAGTTCGACGAGCAACCTGAGCCGCGCTGCGTCCACGCGAAGGCCCGGGAAGATGCTGTCGAGCAGATGCCAATGGTCGAGCGCCGTAGGGCCCGACAGCGGCTGTTCCGCAAGTAGTTTCACTACCTCGCGTCGCAGTCGGTCGCCGGTCACCTCGGCCAGGAAGCAGCCCTGCGCCGCGTCGCGGATTCCTGCCGCGGTACGTGGCTCGATCTCGTAGTCCATGCGCAGCGCGAAGCGGAGCGCGCGGAGCAGGCGGGTCGGATCGTCGCTGAAGGACTGCTCGTGAAGAAAGCGGATGCACCCGGCATGCAGGTCCGCCTCTCCACCACAGGGATCAAACAACTCGCCGACTGCATCCGGGTGCAAGGCCACGGCCAACGTGTTGATGGTGAAGTCACGCCGCACGAGGTCCTGCTCGAGGGTCCCCGGCGTGACCTCCGGCAAGATACCGGGCTTGCTGTAGGTCTCGGACCGCGCCGTTGCAAAATCGACACGGCGGCCGTCGTCCAGGGTCACGGTGGCTGTCTGGAACGCATGATGGCGCAGCACCTCGCCTGCGCACTGTCGCGCCACGTCCTGAGCTACCGCGATGGCATCCCCCTCCACCAGAACGTCGACGTCCGGAGAGGGGCGGCCCAGGAGCAGGTCACGCACTGCACCGCCCACCAGGAAGGCGCGAAAACCACGAGCCGCCGCAAGTTCACCGCACGCGAGCACCAGTTGAAGGTCGCGCGGGTCCAGCGCCTGCAGCAGGCCGCTCACCGCGCCCTCGGGTGGTGCGCGTCGTACACGGCACGGAGGCGTGCCCGGTCCACGTGCGTGTAGATCTCGGTCGTGGCGATCTGCGTGTGACCGAGCATCGCCTGTACGGCACGCAAATCGGCGTCCGCCTCGAGAAGATGCGTGGCAAACGAATGCCGCAATACGTGTGGGCTCACGCGAGCGCGCGCGATCCCGGCGTCGGTGGCGTATCCCTTGAGCAGCTTCGCGAACCACTGCCGTGTCAGCGGCCGGCCTCGGCGTCCCAGGAAGACTGCCTGCTCCCTGGCTGCGGGCCCGAACTGAGCTCGTGCCGTGGAGACATAGCGCTCGAGCCAATGCGCGGCCTCGTCACCCAGGGGCACCAGACGTTCCTTGCTCCCCTTGCCATAACAGCGCACAAAGCCCTCCTCGGCCTCCACGTCACCCAGCTGTAGTCCTATCACCTCGGAGACCCGCAGACCGCAGCCGTAGGCGACCTCCAGCATCGCGCGGTCGCGCAATCCGGCCGCCTCCCCGACTGACGGCTGAGCGATCAGCCGTTCGACCTCCTCACGGGTCAGCGTCTTGGGGAGCGGACGACTGCGCTCGCGCGACTTCAGCAACTCCGTCGGGTCCTGCTCGGCTCGGCCGCGCTGCATCAGGTGCCGGTAGAAGCCACGCAACGTCGACAACTTGCGCGCGCGGGTGCGACCACCGCACCCCCGCCGTTCGAGTTCGGCCAGCCAGGCGCGCAGCTCGGGGGTCCGCGCAGCCATCGGGTCGATCTCCTCCTCCGCGCACCAGGTAGCGAACTGTCTGAGGTCCGCCTCGTAGGAGCGCAGGGTACGCTCGGCGCGACCGAGCTCCACGCGCAGGTACTCGAGGTAGTCGAGCTCCCAACCGCCAAGGCGTACCGGCGGCGTCACACCGAACTCCGGTCGGGGCGCTCAGCGGGTTGCCGCGACGCTCGCGAATCCAACACCAGCGTTACCGGTCCGTCGTTGACAAGCTCCACCTGCATACTCGCGCCAAATTCGCCGCTTTCCACCTGTATCCCGCGTGCTGAGAGCCGTTGGACGAGGTCATCGATCATCGGCTCCGCGAGTTCCGGCGCCAGCGCGCGCGTGAAACTCGGGCGACGTCCCTTGCGGGTATCCGCCGCCAGAGTGAACTGCGAGACAACCAGCAGAGCGCCGCCTATCTCGTCGATCGATCGGTTCATGCGACCCTCTTCATCGGCGAACAAGCGCAGCGTGGCGAGTCGTTTCTCCACGTAGTCGAGATCGCCGGGCAAGTCCCCCTCTATCGCGCCGACCAGAACCATCAGCCCTGCCCCGATCTCTCCTGCCACGCGTGAGCCGACGACCACGCGAGCCGACGTGACCCGTTGCACCACAGCGATCATCTGTCCCCCTGCCGATCATCGTCCAGAGTATCAGGCAGCCTCCGTGCTCCGATCGACCGCAGCTCGCCCAGTTCCGGCGCCCTCAGCGCGGCAAGCGCCGCGAGGTAGGTTAGCGCCCCGACCCCGACGAGGGCCAAGAGCCGCAACCAACCTTCGACCAATGCAGCCTCCGGTCGCGCGATCACGGGACGCAGAGAAGCCACTACCCAACCCATGGCAGCGGCGGCCAGCGCGATTCGCAAGAGACTGCGCAGGAGTTGGCCGCCTCCGAGTTCGCCCAAACGACGTCTCAAGAGGAAGAGCAGCGCCACCGCAGCGAACCCGGCGGCAATCGAGTTGGCCAACGCGATGCCGGCGTTCTCCAGCGGACCACGCAGCAGCAGACACCCGGCGACGTTCACCAGCATGGCCGCCGCGGCGACAGCAACGGGCGTGCGCGTGTCGCGCAGCGCGTAGAACGCCTGGACCACCACGCGTACGCTCGCCACCGCGGCCAATCCGAGCGCGTAGCCCCAGACAGCCGACGCCGTCAGCGCGGTGGCGCTGGCACCGAACTCCCCGTGCTCGAAGAGAGTCGCGACCAGTTCGTGACGCAGAAGAACAAGTCCAATGGCGGCGGGAATGGTCACCGCGCTAACCTGTCGCAGCGCAAACCCGAGCGTGTCCCGCAGCCTCTTCGTCTCGCCGGCCGCTCCATGTTGAGCCATCACCGGAAGTACCACTGTCGCCACGGCAACGGCAAAAACTCCGAGGGTCAGCTCGTTGAGACGTGAGGCGAAGTACAGCGACGTGATCGAGCCCTCGGCCAGGCCACTGGCGAGTTTACGCCCCACCAGGATGTTGATTTGGACGACGCCCGCGCCCATCACGCCTGGGACCATCAGCCGACCGATTTCTCCGATGGCCGGGTCGGCGAACGGCCAGGTTGGACGGACGGACATTCCCAGTCGGCGGGCGAACGGGACCAGAAACAGGAACTGGAGAACCCCTCCGATCATCGCTCCCGCGGCAATGCCCCACACGGCCATCGTGGGCGCGCTACCCCACATCAAACCTGCAGCGGCGATGATCGCCAGGTTGAGCAGGACCGGGGTAAAGGCCGCCGCGGCAAATCGATGACGTGCGTTGAGCGCGCCCATCAGCGCGGCGGTGAGCGAAATGAAGAGGAGATACCCAAAGACCGCGCGCGTGAGGGCGATCGTCAGTTCGATCTTGCCCGGCACCTGGGCGTAGCCATCGAACATGAAGCGCACGAGCCACGGGGCAACGAGGACTCCGAGGACGCTCAACCCACCCGCGGCCATGAGCACGGCAGTGAAGAAGCGCGAAGCCAGGGCCCACGATTCTTCGTCAGTCCGCTCCGCCGTCTGACGAGCGAAAACCGGGATGAAGGCCGCGGAGATATTTCCCTCGCCGACCAGTCGGCGTAGCGTGTTGGGGAGCATGAACGCCGCGTTCCATGCATCCGCCGCCGCCCCGGCTCCGAGCAGCGCCGACAGCGCGACGTCGCGGAACAGCCCCAGGGCGCGGGACAAGAGGGTCATGCCGCCGACCGTTCCGGCCGCCCGCAGCAATCGCCCCGTCTGCGCCGCTTGCCCGCTGCTCTCAGAAGACACGGTTGCCCCCGAGAAATGCTGTACGGAAAGGCGATTTTGGCATTTGACGCCCGTCGGTACTCATCCTAACCTTGCTGGTTCGAGCGTTTGATCAAGGAGATCTCGAACCCAATGCCGAATATTGAATCTACGAAGAAGCGCATGCGGCAGAGTGCCGAGCGACGCGACCGCAATCGCACCCGCCGCTCCGCCCTGCGCACATCGCTGCGGAAACTGAATGAGGCCATCGAGGCCGGTGACATGGAGCGTGTGCGCGAGTCTTGGCGCGACGCCCAGGCCATGCTGGATCGTACGGCGCAGCGCGGCGTGATTCATCGTAATCAGGCCGCACGCAAGAAGGCGCGTCTGTCGCGCCGAATCAGCAAGCTCGCATCGAGCTGAACGCGCCCTACGCGGCACAGATCTGACGGCATAACGCCTCCAATCTGCCCCGTGCGGGACGTAGTCTGTCCACGCCCGGCCGCGTATCGCGCATCCGCTTGATGAACAGGTCTGCGTCTGCGCAGCCTACGAGTGTCGCCATCAGGGTGTCGCGTCCCGACGCGCGAGCGCGATCGAGAATCTCGCCGCGCTGTTGCCAGCGGCCGGCGATCCCCTCCATGGCCTCCTTGCGCGAGCACCCGGAAGCTGCCAGATCGCCAGCAACGACCAGCTGTCGACAGATCCAACCGATCATTGCCAAGACGGCGATCGGCGCCTCGCCATCATCGAGCAAGACGTTGAGGAGACGTAACGCTGCCTGGCGATCGCCGCGCACCAACGCGTCCGTCAACTCAAAAACGGAATGTTCGCGAGTGCGTCCCATCAGACCCTCCAGGTCGACGGCTCGTACGACGCCACCCTCGCCAACGTAGAGCATCGCTTTCTCCAACTCCTGCTCGAGTACCGTGATTCGGGTACCGGCCATCTGCAGCAGATACGCCACGGCATCCGGCTCGATCGTGTGGCCACGGTTGCGCAGCGTCGCTTCGATCCAGATGGCCACATCGCCTTCGTTCTTGGGCGGCTCGCAATCGACCACCACGGCGCCCTTGGAGACGGCTTTGTAGAGCGCCTTGCGCTTGTCGAGCTTGCCGGCCTCGAAGACCAAACACGTGGCCGTCACAGGATCGGCCAGGTACGCAATCAGCGCCGCCATGTCGGCGCTCTCGAGGCGGTCCATCTCGGTGATCCAGACCAGTCGGGCCGGACCGTCGGCCAACAAACCGAACAGCGGCAGCGAGCGCGCCTCGTCAACGATCTCCGCGGCTGAGACCTTGCCGCCCTCGAGTTGAACGACGGTGCCTGGCAGACCCGCGTCCTCATCGAACACCGCGCGAATACACTCGAGCGCGCGCCTCCGCAGGGCGCCCTCGTCTCCCAGTAGCAGGTACGCCGGAGCGATCTTGCCTTCGGCGACCGCGCGCCGTAGCTCGGGCATGCTCACGCCGGCAGACTTCCGTCCGCCCCGCTTCACCTAGAAGCCCTCGAGAATGCTCGCCACCACGGCGCGAGCGAATTCCTGAGAGATCTCGTCGATCGATCCGACCTCGATGTCGATCTGGCCTGCGCCAGTGGCCGGAAACTCGAACTGGTCCTGGTACGTGAAATTGCTGTTGGTGAAGAGGACCTTATTGGCCACCAGGTCGGTAAACGTCACCCGGGCCCGAATCGTCACCTGCCAGGTGTCGGCGGTCTCCTGGCGGTCGAGGCCGATCGGCCGCACCTCGAAGGCCAATATCTCGCCCAGCAGCACGGCGTCGGCGCCGCTCTGATCACCCACCACGCGGTAACTACCGCGGGAAACGAACTCGCGCGTCACGGCGTCGGTTACGCGCACCTCCAGCTCGAAACGGCGCGTGTTGTTGACGAACGTGGGAATCGCCACGACTCGGATGTAGTCCGGCAGAAACGCCCCCTGCCCGACCAGCGTGTAGCCGCACCCCTCGAGCATCATGAGACTCGCGAGAACCAGGAGTACTCGGGTCCGCCAGCCAGTCCGCGCTGTCGGCAACGTCCGCGCCTCCGTTCTCAAACGACGATGTTCAGTTTGGGTTCCTGGCCCTTGCGGCCTGGAATGAAGATGACCTTACGGGGTTCTCTGGCGGCGAGGTAGCGCTCTGCACCCTCGGTCTGCAGACCCAGCGCGCGAGCGTCATCCTCCCCCACCCCGGCTGGGACCTCCACTCGGTCACGCACTTTACCATTCACCAAAACCACGAGTGTCACGGTGTCCTCGGCCGCCTTGCTCTCGTCGTAGGCGGGCCATTCCTGGTTGTGTACGCTGAACTCGCCCCCGAGGCGCTCCCAGAGCTCTTCCGCGGTGTACGGCGCGAACGGCGCCATCAGACGCACCATCGGATCGACGACATCACGCCACGCCACCTCGCCCAACACGCCCTCGCGTAACGCTGCGCGCAGGTCGTTGCGAAATGCCATCAGGGCGGCGATCGCGGTATTGAAACTGAAGTCCTCCAGACCCCGCTGCACCTTCTCGACCGTCTGATGCAGCCGCCGCTCGATGTGCTCTTCCCGGGCCTTGTCTCCCGCGCCCGTCGGCGGCTCGGTAACCATCGTCCAGACGTCCTGGAGCCATCGCGCCACCCCTTGCATGCCGCCGCTATCGAACGGGCCTCCCTTGGCCCAATCGAAGCCGAACATCAGGTAGCTGCGCAGCACGTCGGTGCCATGTCGCTCCACCCACACGTCCGGATTGATGACGTTGCCCTTGCTCTTGGACATGCGCTGGATGTCCAGGTGGTGACGCAGCTGCGCGACGGTGTTGTCGCCGTCGATCGCGGGAATCTCGACCACGGCCTCGGCACCTACCTCCACCGTCGCCAGTTGGCCCGCCCCGGTGTCCACGGTGAGGATATTCTCGGTGCGGCGGACGATCTCGCCGACGATATCGGTCCCATTGGGCGCCGCGGCCGCTCCCTCAACAACCCTCACGCGATCGGCATCCAGCACATTGCCGACCATCTCACCGGTTGCCGCCACGATATCCCCTGGCCGTTCCTCGCCCAGTACCTGCCCTTGATTGCGCAGCAACGCCATGGGTTCGTCGAACAGTGATTCCGGATCGCGCCCGTGGCGTCGCATCGCCTCGCCAACATCCTGGAACATGCCGAGATCGCGCATGGCCTTGGTGAAGAAGCGTGTGTACAACAGGTGCATGGTCGCGTGCTCGGCGCCACCCGTGTACGCATCCACCGGCAGCCAATAGGCGGCCTCCTCGGGATCGAAGGGGCCAGCCTCGTAGTCAGGACTCAGGTAGCGATACTGGTACCAGGAGGAGCACATGAACGTGTCCATGGTGTCCGTTTCCCGCTCGGCCGGCGCGCCGCTGCGATCGGTCGCTGCCATGAACTGCGCGTGCGACTTGAGTGGACTCCGCCCGGTCGGCATGAACTCCACGTCTTCCGGCAGCAGGACCGGCAGGCCGTCGTCGGCTACGGCCTCGTAGTCGCCGCCCTCCGTCTTGACCACCGGAATCGGGCAGCCCCAATAACGCTGTCTGCTGATCAGCCAGTCGCGCAGCCGGTAGTTGATGGCCTCACGGCCTACCCCCGCGCCCTGCAGCCACTCGATGGCCGCAGCGATGGCCGGGTTGGCACGGCCCTTGGCTTCGCTGCAGCGCGTGCCGTCGAGCGGACCGCTGTTGATCATCGTGCCCTCGCCGACGTAGGCCTCCTCCATCGCCTCTGCGGCCACGGCACCCTCCGCCGACGCGATCACAGGACGAATCGGCAGCCCGAACTTGCGGGCAAACTCGAAGTCGCGCTGGTCGTGAGCCGGCACGGCCATGATCGCCCCCGTGCCATAGCCGACCATCACGTAGTCGGCGATCCAGACAGGGATTCGCTCGCCGGTGCCCGGGTTGGTGGCGAATCCACCGGTGAAGACACCGGTCTTCTCCCGATCTTCGGCGCTGCGCTCAATCTCGCTGGATCGGCCCGCCGCGGCGATGTACGCGTCCAGTTCGGCTCGCTGGTCGTCGCTCGCCAACGCCGCGACCAACTCGTGTTCCGGTGCCAGCACCATGAAGGTGGCGCCCCACAGGGTGTCCGGTCGCGTGGTGAACACCTCGATCGCGGCACCGGCCTCGGTCTCGAAAACCACCCTGCCGCCCTCGCTGCGACCAATCCAATTGGCCTGCGCCTTGCGAATCGCGGTCGGCCAATCGATGCCATCGAACTCGAGCAGTTCATCGGCGTACTGGGTAATGCTGAAGAACCATTGCGACATGAGCCGCTGAACCACCGGCTGCCCGGTGCGTTCATCTTTGCCGTCGATGACCTGTTCGTTGGCCAACACCGTCTGCAACGACTCCGACCAGTTCACCCGAGCCTCGCCGCGATACGCCAGGCCACCTTCCATGAACTGGTTGAAGAGCCACTGCGTCCAGCGGTAATACTCGGGCGTGCAGCTGACCGCTTCCCGCCGCCAGTCGAACATCGCGCCCATGCTGCGGAACTGGCGTCGCATGTTCTCGATGTTCGCGTAGGTCCACTTCCACGGATGGATACCGCGCTGAATCGCCGCGTTCTCCGCCGGCAGCCCGAACGCATCGAACCCCATCGGAAACAGCACGTTGTAGCCCCGCATGCGCATGTAGCGCGCACGCGCGTCCGAGGGCGCTATCGCGAACCAGTGTCCGAGATGCAGGTCGCCGCTGGGGTACGGCAACATGGTGAGCGCGTAGTGCTTGGGTCGATCCCAATCCACCTCGGCACGGTAGATGCCCTCTTGTTCCCAGCGGTCGCGCCACTTCTGCTCGAAATCTGTCGGCTTGTACCTATTCACTGCCCCGCTGCCCGGTCTGTTCTGTCGTGCGTGTCCTCCGCGGCGGCGTCTCGCTCCAGCCGCTTGCGAATTCCGTCGAGAATTCCATTGATGAACTGACCGGACTCCGGGCCGCTGAACCGTTTGCCCAATTCGATCGCCTCGTCAATCACCACCGCTGGCGGCGTCTCGGGTTCATTCAACAGTTCGTATACCCCGAGCCGCAAGATTCCCCGATCGACGTTACTCAACCTCTCGAGGCGCCAGTTCACCGCCTGGTGATCGATCAGCGAGTCGATGTGCTCGGTTCGCTCGGCGGTGCCCATGGCCAGTCTCTCGGCGAAGATGCGCACGTCGTCGGGCGATTCGCGTGCCCGCCAGAATCGCTCGAGCACGTCATCGATGGGACGTTCCGTCAGGGCCCACTCGTACAGAACCTGCACAGCTCGCTCGCGACCACGGTGTCGACTACCCACGATCAGTCCTCTGAACCGGCGAAGAGCCCGACCATCTCGATCGCCGCCAGTGCCGCTTCGGCGCCCTTGTTGCCGCGATCGCCACCCGCCCGTGCCCAGGCCTGCTCTTCGTTCTCGCAGGTGATCAGCCCGAAGGCCACCGGCAGGGCGAAGTCGCGGGCCACGGTTTGAAGAGCGTGCGCAGCTGAAGACGCCAGCACGTCGAAATGGGGCGTTTCGCCGCGGATCAACGCGCCAATGCTGATCACCGCGTGAATGTCCTCTCTGGAAGCGAGGAGAGCGGCCCCCATCGGCAACTCGTAGGCACCCGGCACGCGAAGGACCTCGATGTCCTTCTTGGCTGCACCATGCGCTGCCAGCGTCTCACTGGCGCCTTCCAACAGGCGCTCGGTGATCTCCTGGTTGAAGCGACTCACGACGATGCCGAAACGCCAGCCAACGGCGGCGTCCGCAGACAACTTGGGTTCGGATCGAGATTCGCTCATCGCTGGTACTCGTTCACAGACTGGTTGTGTTCGCGCAGGGTCCGAGAGAACGCGTGGGTTCCGTCATTTCGCGACACGAAGTAAAGGTAGCCCGATTCCACCGGATACAGTGCGGCACTGATGCTGGCGTCACGAGGGCTGCCTATCGGCCCGGCGGGAAGGCCGGCGTGCAGGTACGTATTGTATGGGGAATCGCGCTGCAGGTCCGACATGAAGATCGTGCGCCCGTCCTTGCCGGCCAGCCATCGTGCGTACAGGACCGTGGGGTCGGTCTGCAGCAGCATGCCGCGCTCGAGACGATTATGAAAAACGGCGGACACCAGGCCTCGCTCGTCCGAGCTGGGAGTCTCGGCCTCGATCAAGGACGCCAGAATTACGGTCTCCCTCACTCCCCATCCGAGCTCGGCCGCCCGGGTCGCGCGTTCGGACGTCCAGGCGACGCGAAAGGCCTCCACCATGAGTTCGACGATCTCGGCCGGCGATGTCGATGCCGGCACCAAATAGGTCTCCGGAAACAGATAACCCTCGAGCGTGTCCGCCTGTGGATCGAGGTCGGCGATGAGCTGCACGCGCGTGGTGGCCTCCAGCGCGTCGTCGATCTCCCCGAACCCTGCCGCGACGATGGCCGCGGCAGCCTGCCAGCGCGTCGACCCCTCCGGCAACGTTACGGCATGGAGCCTGACGCGCCCCTGAGTGATTACTTCGGCCACCTGTCTCACCGAGACCGCCTCCTCGAACCGATACTCGCCCGCCTGGACCTGACCGGCCTGTTCCGTCCACCACAGCCACCAGACAAGATCACTAGCCTGGGCGACCACGCCGGACTCGGCCAGCCGCCGTGCCGATTCGGGCGCCGTCATTCCCGTCTCGATCTGGACAACGACGCCGCCGGGAGCTACCCCGGAATACGGTTCGTCGAGACGTTGATGGATCCAGCCAGTCACCGCCCATGCGCCCAGCGCCGCAATGACGGTCAGCACGGCCAGCGCTAGCCCTATCCGTTTCATTGCGCGGGCTCCAGCACGGGACCGTGCCGCGCGTCGAGAAAACCTTGCAGGATCAGTGCGGCCGCCACTTTGTCCACCACGCCCTTACGCTCCCTGCGACTCACTCCCGCCTCGATGAGACGATCGGTGGCCTCAACCGTCGACAGGCGCTCGTCCCACATCTCCACGGGCAGACCGAGGGCTCGATGCAGGTGAACCCCCACCGCCCGCGCATGGACGGCCTCGGGCCCTTCCTCCCCACCCATTCTGCGGGGCAATCCGACGACGAGTCCTTCCACCTGTTCACGCTCCACGATCGGGCGCAGCGCACGGCCAAGCGCCGCCGCGTCGGCGCCGGCCGCGACCACCTCGAGCGGGCGGGCGATCAAGCCTGTCGCGTCGGAGATCGCGAGCCCCGTCCGTTTTCTTCCTATGTCGACCCCCAGATAGCGCATGACGGGAGGTTACAACGGCGAGCCTCGACGCGGCCCCCTTGACATTCGAGCCGCGATGACGAATTTTGCCGTTGCCATTTCTATCAGCATTCCGCCATGCGCCGCTAGGACACGATGTACCTGACCAAGCGACAGAAAGAGACGTTCGACTTCATCGCCGAATATGTGCGCGAGCGTGGCTACGCGCCAACTCTCGAAGAGATCGGCGCTCACTTCGGACTGTCGTCGCCAGCCACCGTCTACAAACACGTCCAGCAACTGGTGGCCAAAGGCCGCCTGCGTAAGACCCGCCATCAGGGTCGTGGCATCGAAATCGTCGAGTCCGGCACGCGGCAGGCCTTCTCGGCTCCGGTTCTCGGCGAGATCAGCGCCGGGCGACCGGTTGAGTCCACCGAAAAGGCGGAAGCGATCGAGTTGCCGCCCATATTCAGCTCCACCTCGCCCACGTACCTGCTGCGCGTGCGCGGCCACGCTCTCGAAGACGAACTTCTCGCCGACGGCGATATGCTCATCGTCGAGGATCGGCCCACGGCACGCGACGGAGAAGTTGTCCTGGTCGTGCTCCGCGGCGAGGCCACCGCAGTGGGGCGCTATTTTCGCGAGCCGTCGCACGTACGCTTGGAACCGACGGTCGACGGCCGCGACCCGCTGTATATCCCGGACGGGCAGATCCAGGTTCGAGGCATCATCGTCGGGGTTATTCGAACCTATCGCTAGCCTGCCGCCAACGGCGCAATCCCCTCTTTCTTCGCCAGGTACGCTGCAGCGGCCAGAAGTCCGGCCCGGTGCCCGACGTCGTAGTGCTGCCCGATGATCCGTTGCGCTGCCAGCCCCTCCGTTGCGATCAGTCTCTGGAAGGCCGGAACGTCATCCCATTCCCCACTCGCTGGCGGGCCTGTCGCCAGCAGCGCCTCATAGAAGCGCCCGTCGACGACGTATCGCGCACAGCCTCGCAGAACCGGAACATCCGCCGCCTGAAACTGCCCCGGAAGCTTGTCCTGGAGCGACTCGACCCGAAAGGTGCCCTCGCCGACCGGTTTCATCTCCATGCCGCCGACGTTGCCGAACAAATGAGCTTCCTCGGGCAGGACCTCCGTGAGTCCCAGCGCACAGCAACCGGTCGCTTCGTAGGCCTGCGCCACCTGCGTGAGGGCCGCCGGCTCGGCGTCGAACCAGTTATCAGGCAACACCACGCCAAATGGGCCGTCGCCGGTCATCGGACGGGCGAGCATGAACGCGTCGCCGACGCCGGCGGGCTGGCGCTGTTCCACGCGAACCATTTCCATTGCGAGCAGACCTGCCCCCAACTGAGCCAGATCCCCCGCATCGGATCTTCGCGCCGCCGCCAGCGCCTCGTCGACATACTCGAGTACGAGGTCCTGACCGGGGCCAGTGATGAGCACGATGCCGCTGACTCCCGCCCGAACACACTCGTCAAGGGCGCCATGCAGCATCGGCCACGATCCCACCGGCAACAGCGCCTTGGGAATCACGGCGGCGGCGGGATAGAGCCTGGTACCGCGCCCGGCCACCGGGATCACTGCCCATGCCGGGGTCACGATCGACCCTGGGCTCGAACCTGGAGACCCCTGCGCGCCACCACGAACGGCAAGATCGTCGCCCCCGCCGACGCCAGGTCCGTCTCCACGCGCGCACGATCCTGTGGTCGCCGCAACAGAAACAACATCGTGCCACCCGAGGCTGCGCCGCAGCACTTCGCGGCCCGCGCACCTGCGCCGAGGCCGACCTTCTCCAGTCGCCGAAGATCGGGGGGTGCCAGCCTCGGTTCTAGTGTCTTGCGTGCCGCCCAGTCCGCGTTCATCGCCTCGCCTAGGCGACGCCAGTTACTCCGCCGAAGCGCGTCGCCGGCCTTGCGCGCGGCGGCTGCAATTGCCGCGAAACTTCGCTCCGCCACCGGATCGCCCTCCAGCCGACGCCGAAACAGGCCCCAATTCGACGGTGCCGACGAGTGCGGCTTGCCGCTGTAGGCCAGCACTGCCAGTGCCTCCAACCCCGTGTAGTCCACGGCCAAGCGCTCGTGGCGTGTCCTACCCGCCTCGTAATGGAGTTGCAGGGCGCCGCCGAACAAGGCCGGATAGTAGTCCTGCACACCGGTGGGAAGTCTCAATACGCGCGCCTCGAGGTCGCGCGCGAGCAGCGGGGCATCGGACCGATTGAGACGCCTGCCGACACCGCGATGGGCCAGTCCCAGTAGCGCCACGATCAGCGCCGACGAGGCCGCCAGACCGCCGCCCGGGGGGCCTTGCACGAAGGTGGAAATACGACCCGGATCCTGCCACCCGACATGTTGGAGCACCTGCAGCACCAGCGCGAAGGGGTCACCGTCCCCTGCCCGTGCGGCAGCAGACCGGAGGCGCGAGGGCGCCACCCGCCTGCGCGCGTCACGATCCCCGGAACGCAGGTCCCACCGGGTGCCTCCCGGATCGTAGGTCGCGCGCGCGCGGAGGTTCACGGCGACATTCACCGTAGTGGCGTCTTCGTGCAGCAGATACAGCGGCCAAAGGTCGAGCGTGCCACCTGCCAGGTCTACGCGCAGCGGCGCCGTGGCAGTGAGTCCACCGGTCATCCTGCTTCTTCCACGCGCAGCGCACGCCAATAGCCGAAGGGCGGCACGCGCTCTGCCTCTCCCACTTCGAGGCCAACCTCGCGGAGCAAGGGCGACACGTCGAAGTCGGCATGAAAACCGAGCATTTTGGAGGTCGTCGGGGTAATGGCGCGCTCCACCGCGGCCAACAGGGGGTGCTCGCTGGCGAAGTGATTCAGCAACACGATGCGCGCCCCGGGTTTGCCGACTCGGCGAATCTCGCGCAGCATCGCCACAGGGTCGGGCACCGCCGACACCACATAGGGGGCAAGCACACCATCGAACGAGCCGTCTCGGAACGGCAAATGCGCCACGTCGCCTTCGATGAGGGCTCGGCCCGGGTCGGCAGCGCGGCTGCGCGCCCTGGCCAGCATGGCTCGCGAAATATCGACGCCGCACACGCGCGTGTCGGGCGGAAAGAACGGCAAGGACAGCCCGGTGCCCACACCGACCTCGAGCACACGCGAGGCGCGTTCGAGGCGAAGCATCGAGATTCCCCGCCGCCGTGCCTGCCGCATACCCGGCCCGAACGCGAGATCGTAGACTCGCGACCAGCGTGAGTACGCGCGTCGGACTGTATCGAGATCCATATTCGCCATGTCGGGCGTGAGATTATCGCACCTGCACGTTGCTAGCCGGCACCCCCGATATCGTAGCGATCACCATCCCGGGCCAAGGCAACAGGTCCGTCAAAAACTGCGGCCGCCTCGGCCACGAATCGCGCTTCCAGCCCGGCGTCAACGGGCGGCAGATGGGTCAGATAGAGCTTCTTCGCGCGAGCACCTCGGGCCGCCTCCCGGCCTCGGCGGCGCTCGCATGATGCGCCCCGAAACTAGCGCGGTCGGCATCCAGGCCGCCGCAGTCGTGCAGCATGATGTCGGCGTCGACACATAGCCGTTGGGTCTCGGTGCAGGGCAACGTATCCGAAGACAAGCCGAGCACGGCCTCGGCACACTCGACCCTCAGCGCCAGCGTCGGGCGCGAGTGCCGAGCTGGACTGGCAACGATGTGGACCTCTTCTTCGAGGACGGTGGTCATCGGCTCGACCGCGACAACGTGGTTCACGACGGCCGGATAGTCAGGTCCGACCAGCCCGTAGGCTCGTAGGGCTGCGTCCACCGTTGCCAGGGTGTCCCTCGGCCCGTACACGGGCACGCCCCGGTCTGAGCCTCCGATCGCCAGCGCATGGATCAGATGCGGCAGACCGTAGATGTGGTCAACGTGATCGTGCGTCAGGATGACTCGCTGCACCGCTTCGGGTGCGCGACCGAGGCGCGCCAACTTGCTGACCACTCCGCCCGGGCAGTCCACTAGCGTGAGGCGATTACCGGCGTCGATCAGCAGGCCTGAGGTATCACGGTCGGCGCCGGGCCGCCCGTTGCCGGCCCCGAGCACGTGCACCGTCAGCATGTGCTAGCAGCCGGTATCGGCGACTTTCTCCATGGCCTGGTCGAGATCCGGCGATTCGATGAGTGCGCGCGATTCTCGCAGGAGCCGCAACTGCGCAACGCGGATGTCGCCGCCGGATTCCGCCAGGACCCGGCGCTGATAGCAGGATCCGTTGCCTCGCTCAACCATCGCTCGAAACACATCGAGATGCCTACTGGTGCCCAGCTGTTGCGCCGCGTCGGCGGCGAACGCAACCATTCGCAGCGCCAGGTCTCTCATGGGTACGAGGTCGCGCAACTCCGGATCCATGACCTCTGCGTCGAGGCCGAATCTCATGCCCTTGAAGCGGGCATCTTCGAGAAACGAACGCTCGAGCTCGGGGGCCGCCTCTCCCTGACGGTGGCGATCCGCGTAGGCTACGACGAGCGCCTGGAACACCGCCGCGATCGCGGCCGTACGGCCCAGCGACATCTGTACGTCGCACACCCGCAGTTCCACGGTACCGAATGTCGGATGACAGCGGACGTTCCACCAGATGTGGCGCGGCTTGGTGATGCTACCGGCCTCCTGCAGTCCCGCCATCACCTGCTCGTAGTGCCGCCAGCTGCGCAAGGTGGGCGGTACGCCCGACCGCGGGAACGTACCGAACACGAACGACCGTGACGAGTCCCAGCCCGTGTCGACGCCGTCCAGGAATGGCGAGTTCGCCGCCACCGCGATAAACGGGCCAATCCAGCGGCGAACGCGGTTGGCCACGTAGATCGCCCGTTCCTGGTCGTCCACACCGACGTGTACGTGCAGCCCGAACGAGATGTTGCGGTTGGCCACGTAGCGCAGCTGATCGCGAACCCAACGATACGACTCGGTCTCGACAAAGACCGTCTCACGCGGATCGGCCCACGGATGGGTCCCGGTGATCCCCAGCGTGCATCCCTCGGCTTCGGCATAACCCTGGACTCGCCGACGCTTTTGCGCCAGATCATCGATGGCATCGTCGACTGTTTCGCCGATGTCCGTGACCGACTCAATGAGCGATTGGATCAGGTCGTAGGCCAGGAACTTCTTGATGTCCTCGTCCGCGCGGGCCATGAGTTCGTTGACCCTGGGAACGAGTTCTCCGGTCTCGGGATCGCAGATCTGAAATTCTTCTTCGATCCCGACCGTTGGGCGCGGACTGGCGTTGAACGGATACTGCATGTGTTGCCTGGGTCCTTCCTTGGAAACTACCTAGCGCAGGGTAGCAGAACAATGCGCCTAGGAATCGACCGGCATTGTAAGCGCGGCCCTGATCTCGAGAGCGGTCTGCAGCGCGCGGCGGCCCGCAACGCCGTCGACTCGCACCGCGTCCCGGGTACGTACGCAGCCGACGAAGTCCCGCAACTCGGCGACGAGCGGCTCACCCTTATCGACCACCACCGGATCCCCGGCGATCGACGGGCGACCGCCGTTGTCGTCGTGAAGCCGGTAGCAGGCTACGCGTTGCTCGGAGTAGTCGACGGAAAAGTACGCCTGCGGCTGGAAGATGCGGACCTTTCGCACGCGGTTCATGCTCACCCGACTGGCCGTCATGTTGACGATGCATCCAGACGACAACTCGAGGCGGACGTTGGCGATGTCGATCTCGTTCGACAGCACCGGGATGCCCACGGCCCGAACATCGGTTACCTCAGCATCGACGAGCGCGTGCATGATGTCGATGTCATGAATCATCAGGTCGGCGATCACGTCGACCTCGAGGCTACGCTCGACAAAGGTCCCGAGGCGGTGAATCTCTATGAAACCGGGGTTGTCGACGCGTGGTAACAGCGCCTCCACCGCCGGGTTGTAGCGCTCCACATGCCCGACTTGCAGCAACTTGCCAGCGCGCTCGGCAGCAGCGATGAGCCGATCTGCCTCCTCCATGGTGACGGCAAGCGGCTTCTCGATCATGATGTCGCAGCCGCCGGCAAGACACCGCTCGCCCACCTCGGCGTGCGCCGGTGTCGGTACCGCGACGCTCACCGCGTCGGTATCGGCCAACAGGTCGTCGAGCGATGTAGCAACGTTGCACCCGAACTCGCCGGCGACACGAGCGGCACGGTCGACATCGGTATCGAATAGTCCGACCAATTCCGCGCCCGGCTCGGCAGCCAGGATCCGGGTATGATGGCGCCCAATCGAGCCAACACCTACCACCCCGACGCGCACGCGATCGTCAGTCATCGGCCCGTGCCACCAGAGCGATGTCGTCGCCCGCCAGAGCCGTGATCTCCGCCGCATCGAACACCACCGTCATACCCGCCTCGAAGGCCAACACGCCGGCGCCCGCTTCGCGCATCGCGGCGACCGTCTGCACGCCAACAACGGGCACATCGAAGCGAAGATCTTGATCCGGCTTGGCCACTTTCACGACGACGGTGCCTGGGCCGGCCAGCTCGCCGGCACGCCGTATACAGGCGTCGGTACCCTCCATGCCCTCAACCGCGACCACCGCCTTTTCCTTGACCACCACCGTCTGCCCGATGTCGTGGGTGCCCAGCGCCTTGGCGACTTGCCAGCCGTGTTCGATGTCCAGGGTCTCGCGATCGTCGAGGGCACGGCCGGCAACGTGTCCGGCGACCGGCATGTAACTGCCGAGGTATCGAGTGGACGGCAACAGGTCGATGCCCGCCCCGGCAAGCACGTTGGCGACGGCGCTGAGTAGCTGGTCGGTATGTCCGCTCGGCAGACCTTCGATCAGCTTCTCCATCTCGCCGGACTCGTCGCGCTCGTACATGCGCTGCTGCTCCACCTTGCCAGCCATGATCGCCGCGGTGATACCCGCCGACTGCCACTCCTGCAGGAGCGCGAAGAACCCTGTGAGGTCACTCCACTGCAGCCAGTGCAGCTCGTCCACACAGTCTTCCAGGGCCGGGTCCGTGATGTCATGAATCGCGACGGCATGAACGCGACAGCCCGCTGCCCTCGCTTCGCGAGCGACGACGCGAGGCATCTGGGAGGATCCGGCGATCAGCCCGAGCAGGCTACTTGACGATTCCACGCTCGCTCCCCTCGACGAAGGCGACCAGCTGCGCGACTTCCGGAGCATCGAGGTTGGCGTCGGCGATCGCCGCCAGCGCCTGCGTTGTGTTGAGCTTGTCACGGAACAGCATTCGGTAGGCACGTTTCAGCTGACGCCGGGTATCGCCGTCGAACCCACGACGGCGCAGGCCAACGGCATTCAACCCGATGATGCGAGCCGGATTGCCGTGCAGTTTGGCAAACGGCACGATGTCGAGCGTGGCGCCAGCGTGGCCCGCCAGATACGCGTGAGTACCGATGCGCACGAACTGCTGCACCGCAGCGTAGGCGTTGAGAATCGCGTAGTCCCCGACCTCGACATGCCCGCCCAGGGCCGCAGCGTTGCCGAAGATCGTATGGTCGCCCACGACGCAATCGTGAGCGACATGGCTGTACGCCATGAACAGGTTGTCGGAGCCGATCCGCGTTACGCCTCCGCCGCCCTCGGTGCCTCGATTGACCGTAACGAACTCGCGAAACACGTTTCGATCGCCGACTTCGAGGTACGAGACTTCGCCATGAAACTTCAGATCTTGCGGTACAGACCCAACGCAAGCATGCGGGAACAAATGGTTTTCCTTGCCCAGCACGGCGTACTCGTCGATCACCGCGAAGGCGCCGATCTCGCAACCGTCGCCAATTCTGGCGGCGCCCTGGATCACCGCGTAGGGTCCGATCTTCACTCCCGCTCCCAGCTCTGCACTGGGATCGACAACCGCTGTCGGATGGCACTCCACGGCCGCGCTCACTGGGAATCTCCGCCCGGGCCGTCGGCAAGCATGCACAGCATCGCACCACTGGCCGCGAGTTCGCCGTCCACAGTCGCACGGCCCACCATCTTGCAGGAACTGCGACGCATGGACGTCACCTCTGCCTCCAGTTGCAGCTGGTCGCCAGGCACCACCACGCGACGAAAGCGCGCATTATCGATGCCGGCGAGGTACAGGTACTTGTTCGCCAGAGACTGTCCGTCCTGGGTCCGACTGGCGTTCACGAGCAGTGCCCCGGCCTGCGCCATGGCCTCGACAATCATGACGCCGGGCATGACCGGGTTGCCAGGAAAATGACCCATGAAGAAGGGCTCGTTCATGGTGACGTTCTTGATCGCCACCAGCCGCTCGCCGGGTACGACTTCGAGAACTCGGTCCACGAGCAAGAACGGATAACGGTGCGGCAACGTCTTCATGATGCCGTTGATGTCGACGCTCACTCTCTACTCCTCAGATGGCCCATCGAGCCGACGTTCGATTCGCCGCACGCGGCGTATTAGTTCCGGTAACTTGCCGAGCGCGCCGACCACTCGGCGCCAGGTTCCGATTTCCATCTGCGGGAAACCCGCGACCACGGAGCCCGGTTGCAGATCTCCGTGCACACCGGCCTTCGCGGCGATCATCGAACCGGCACCGATTACCTGGTGCCCGGCCGTGCCGACGTTGCCACCCATGATGACGCCGTCCTCGACCACCGTGCTGCCGGACAGTCCGCAGAGAGCACAGATCGTGCAGCCCCGCCCGATACGGCAATTGTGGCCGATCTGTACGAGGTTGTCGATTTTGGTGCCCGAGCCAACCAGAGTATCGCCCAAGGTGCCGCGATCGACGCACGAATTGGCACCGATCTCCACATCGTCGCCGAGACGAACTCCGCCAACCTGCGGGATCTTCAGCTGCCCCGTCGTGCCGCGTGCGAAGCCGAACCCGTCGGCCCCGATGACCACGCCGGAGTGCAGGACTCCGCGATCGCCGAGTGTCGTTCCCTGATACAACGTGACGCTCGGGAACAGCAGACAGTCGGCGCCCACCACAACCTCGGGGCCTACGTAGCTGCAGGGACCGATCTCGCTCCGCGCCCCGATCCGCGCCCCTGCCTCGACGACAGCTCCTGCCGCGACCACAACGCCTTCCCCGAGCACAGCCGACTCGGCGA
>JAJCXS010000157.1 GCA_029263335.1 Acidobacteriota bacterium
GCGAAGGTGCCGAGCAGCACGGTCCGAAAGCGTGGTCCGTCGAGCGCGTTGTCGACGAGCTCGAGCATCGGCGCCACCCCCGACACGGGAAGTTGGGGGTCGATTTCGCCAAGCACCGCGCGCACGGTGGGCGCTAGCTCAGCGACAGCTCCATCTCCTCGGACAGCGAGGGTGGCCCCGCCCATTGGCCGCTGTCGGGCCGAAAAGTACATTGTCGAGAATGCTCCGGCACCGGGACCGAAGTGGTGGACTCCGCCGACCACGCCAATGACCACGGCCCGCTGGGGGGAGCCGAGGTCGACGACGACGGCCTGCCCGACGGCGCCTTCGTCGGCGAACATGGCCGTCGCGAGGGGCTCGTCGATCACGAGCGCTAGCGGGGCATCGGGTTGCTCGCGCGCATCAAAGAGCCGGCCGGCGACCAGGGGTACACGCATCGCGTCGAAGTAGCCGTCCGTGGCGGCGCGAAGTTGTGCGTTCGTTCCCTGGGAGCCTTCGGCCGGCGGTTGTCCCTCGCGGAAGAGCCAGGTGTCCTCGCTGCCCGTGAACGGCAGGGTGTCGATCATCCCGACACCTTCAACCCCGACGCGCGCCGCCAGCGTTTCGTCGAGCCGTCGCCAAAACCGTGCTCGCGCGCCGCTATCCGGATAGCGGCTCTCGGGCAGCGAGACGGTGGCGGTCAGCACGCCCTCGCCGCGGAACCCGATGTCGACACCCCGCAGCGCTCCAAGGCTGCGAATGAACAGTCCCGCGCCGATCAGCAGGGCGACCGACATCGTGAGTTGAACCACGACGAGTCCGCTACGGAACCGCTGCGCGCTGCGCGACGGGGAGGTACGAGCGGCACCCTTGAGATCACCCGTGAGGTCGCGTCGAATCGTTCGCAGGGCCGGCACGAGACCGAACACCGCTCCCGTCGCGCCGGTCAGAACGAGGCCGACGGCCACCGCGCGGGCGTCGAGCGCGACGGACTCGATGCGCGGCAGACCGCTACCGGCAAGCCACGTGAGCGCCCCGATGACTTGGTGCGCGAGCAGCAGGCCCAACGCTCCTCCTGCGCCAGCCAGCACCATGCCTTCGCTGAGCACGAGGCGAACGATCTGCGGCGACGAGGCGCCCAGAGCGGAGCGAATGGCGATTTCGGCGGTGCGAGTCGTGGACCGAGCCAGCAGGAGCAGAGCAATGTTGCTGCAGCCGATGAGAAGGACGGCAAGCGAGGCACCCATCAGAACGAGCAGCGGGGTGCTGGTGGCACCGAACCGCGCTTCATGAAGAGGCACCAGCCGCATGGTCCAGTCGGTGTTGCTGTCGGGGTACTCCTGCGCGAGGCGGGCGGCGACGGCGTCGACTTCCTGCTGAACTGACGCCAGGTCCGCGCCGGAAGGAAGCCGTCCAATGACCCGGAGGAAATGAAAACGGCGAACCGACGTGCTCTCGCCGCCGAACGCGATCGGCAGCCAGAGGTCGTTGTCGGCCCCGAGAACGGTAAAGGCAGGAGGCATTACCCCTACGACCGTCGTCGCGACGCCGTCGAGTTGGATGGTCGTGCCGATGATGTCGCTGTCGGCGGCAAACCGCCGCGTCCACAAGCCGTAACTCAGAATCGCCACATCGGGTCCACCGTCGGTGGCCTCCGCGGTAGTGAAGGAGCGGCCGATCAGGGGCGCTACGCCGAGCGTCGTGAACAAGTTGGCCGAGACGCGCCGGGCGCGGAGTCGTTCGGGCTCTCCGCTTCCGGTCAGGTCGAGTGCCGGCCGGTAGGACGTGGCGGCGGCGAGCGCCTCGAACGCACCCACCTGATCACGATAGTCAACGTAGTCGGGAGGCGAGACGGATGCGGAGTCGTTCGCCGGGAAACTGCCGTAGCCGATGACCAGACGGTCGGGTTCGGTGTAGTCGAGCGGTTGCAGCAACACGCCATCGACCACGCTGAAGACCGCGCTGGTGGCTCCCACGCCAAGAGCCAGGGTGACGACGATGACGATGCTGTGCGTTGGCCGCTGAGCCAGCGCACGAGCAGAGTAGAGGATGTCGGCCAATACGTTGCGAAACATTTCGATCACGGTCTCGATTGGGGAGGAGTGCGTGGTTCGATGGTTGGCTGCGAGCGCGGTCCACTCGCGCATGATCGTGCGGCAAAGGTCGAGCGACTCCCGGCGCCAGTACTGTCGACGACGACGCGCCGAGACGCCGTGTGGGGCGTCGAGTGCCTGCGCGGCGACGCACTCGAGGAGTTCCGTCCCGTAGCGAGCGCGGAAGCGCGGGGGCAGCAGTAGCAGCAACAGTCCGTAGAGCCGGGAGCCAGCGTTCGTCGAACGTGTCATGGCGATCTACAGGGCCGCGGTCGCCGCGCGGGCGGCATCGAGAACCTGCTGCAACCGGGTCGATTCGGCGCCCAACACCTCGCGACCGAGATCGGTGATGGCGTAGCTGCGGCGACGCGTGTCATCCGAGTCGGCCTCTGCTACCTCGCCGATGAGGCCGGTCTGTTCCATACGGCGGATCGCCGAGTAGAACGTCCCCGTGCCCGGGTTCATGCCGCCCGTGGGACCTTCGCGGACGGCCTTGATCACCGCGTACCCATGGATCGGACCAGGCGCCAGGGCCACGAGGATGTGCAGGGTCAGGGGCGTAAGCGGCAACAACGCCTCGATGTCGGAACGGTGACTCATATTGGCTCGGTGTTCGGCGGTCCCGGTGCGGGATCGTCCTGTGATCGCCGAAGCCAATATACCGATGATCGGTATACCGATCAAGGGTAGACACGTTCTAGCGGTCGATAACTGCTCTGGCGCTAGCTGCTCGGGCGAACGCGCAGTGCGGCCAGCATGGCAGGAGGGGTTGGGGGTCAGGCGCGGAGGGCAGCCATGGGGTCGATGCGCACCGCTCGTCGGGCCGGCAGGTAGGCAGCGGCCAGCGCTGCGGCCAGCAACACCGCGCTACCGGCGGCGAGCGTTAGCGGGTCGGTTGGCTCGACGTCCGTCAGCAGGCTGCGCACCAGGCCGGTGAGCGCGAAGGAGGCCATCAGACCGACGCTGATACCGATCGCCACGGGCGTCATCGCCTGCCGCATCACGAGTCGGCCGATGTCGGCGCGATGCGCGCCCAACGCCATGCGAACGCCGATCTCACGGGTTCGGCGACCCACCGCGAGACTCATGACGCTGAACACGCCGATGCCAGCCAGCGCGAGACCTACGCCCGCAACGGCCGAGAACATCTCGGCGTTCATCCGCTGCGTGTAGAGATGGCCACGCACCACGTCGGTGTAGGGCAGGGCGTTGATGATCGCCAGGTGTGGCTCCAGCTGTCGCAGCCAGCGGTACAGATTCGGGATCGTTGTGGCGGGTGGCACGCTGGTCTGCACCATGAGTGCCGAGGTGGTGCCGTATCCCAGCTGCGGCCACGACAGAAACAGGACGGGCTCAGGGGCGGCGAGAAAGTCCGTCAGTTTCACCGGCCGGGTCACGCCAACGATCTCGAACCGGCGCCCTTCCGCCCCGTCGTCCTGCACGAACCAGACGTGCTGGCCGATCGCATTGCCCCGAGGAAAGTAACGCTCGGCAAGTGTCTCCGACACGATGGCCACATCGGGTGAGCCGCTGATGTCGGCATCCGTGAAGGGGCGACCGGCGGACAGCTCGATTCCCAAGGTGCGGAAGTAGCCAGGATTGACGCTGGACATCAGGGTGGGAACCGCGTCGGCATGCCCCTCCAGGCCAAGCTGTGCTGTCCGGTGTCCCGAGAGCGGCGCCTGGCTGGCCATCGCCGCGGAGCTGACCCACGGCTCTTGCTCCAGTCGTTCGGTGAGCCCGCGCAGGAAGAGCTCGCGGCCCTCCGGCGGAATCTCCGTGCTGCTGGTGGAGATCACGCTGGCGACAAGGTTTTCATGCTCGAAGCCTGGATCGATGTCGCCGGTCACGGCGAGCGTGCGCAGGACAAGCCCCGCGACGACGAGCAGAACCACCGCCAGGGCGGCCTGTGCGGTCACGAGCGTGTCCTGCGACCCCGGCAGCCACGGTAGCCTGCCTCGGGCGCCGCCCACGGCGGACCGCGCGCCGCTCCTGAGCGTGTCTACCAGCTTCCGATTCGAGGCTCCGAGCGCCGGTAGCACGCCGCCGAGTAGTCCGGTCAGAAGCGCGAGCACGAAAGCCGCCGCGGCTACGCGCAGGTCTACGGTGATGACCCGGGCGGCATCGGCGTTCCACACGCTCGGACGAGCGAAGTAGGAGCCGAGTCGTGTGCTTGCGGGCCCGGCGAGCACCAGCGCGATGGTCCCGGCCATCGCCGCGAGCAACAGATTCTCGACGAGAACGAGCCGGAACATTCGTGGCGGGGAGGCCCCCAGGGCAACGCGGATGGCGAATTCGTTGCGGCGGCCGGACGCCAGGGCCGACAACAGATTGGCCACATTGGCGCACACCAGTAGCATCAGGCCGGTGGCGGCAATGACCATCACGCGCAACGTCGATATCTCATCGGCGCGGGCACGCGGGTCGATCCAGGTGGCGTCTTCCAGGCGTAGGTTTCGTTCGTTCTCGGGTCGCGGGTAGGTGCTGTCGAGGCGGGCGGCAATCACGTCGAGTGCGGCGGCCGCGGCAGCACGGCTGGTGCCGTCGCGCAGGCGCCCGTAGACGCGGATCAGTGGCGTGTCGCGATCCTCGGCTCGCCGCGCCCAACTCGTGTAGCGGTCGCGGAAGGGTGCAACAGGTATCCACACGTCGGGTCGCATGCCGGAGGTCGCGCCAACGAACTCCGGAGCCATGACCCCGACCACCGTGAATGGACGGTAGTTGAGATACACGGTACGCCCCAGGATCGCTGGGTCGCCGCCGAAGCTCCGCTGCCACCAG